>CAYZDF010000032.1:0-33578 GCA_964477085.1 uncultured Gracilibacteraceae bacterium
AATGACCTGAGGGGGTGTAATATCAACGACCGAATTGAACATCGTCGACATCGACGTGGCTGCAGATCCCATCATCTGATTCATGGCTTCAGAGATACCGCTGATCTGCAGATCAGACAATTCATTGGTTGGATTTAGACCCGTACCTCCCATCATCAAATCGACGATGATCGATCCATCTTCACGTGAGAGAACCAACATGTTGAAACCTTCAATACCTTTTTTATATCGGACATCGATCAAAACATGAGGTACAGGGTATTCCTCAAATACTTTTTTTGCCGTAGTAACATCAACTCTGGGTGTGGTTATTTCCACTCTCTTACCTACGAGCTGGGACAAAGTGGTCGCAGCTGTGCCCATGGAAATATTGGCAACTTCCCCCATCGCATCTTTTTCGATAGCGCTGATCTCCGGGTCTTGACTCGTCACTCCACTATCTTCCGAAAAATCAGAATCCATCGACCCCGATAACAAAGCATCGATCTCTTCCTGAGACAGCATTCCGTTACCCATCATTATCCCCTCCTTTATTGACTATTTCGGTAATCTGGACTGCCATTTTATTCCCAAAAAGCCCAGGCACACCTTTAAATTTCATAAATTCCCCCACAAAAACTGATAATGGGTCTTTGATACCTTGGTTGAGCGGAATGACATCACCCCGTTCCAGATGCAAAAGATCTTGTACCGTTATTTGGGTTCTGCCCATGAAAACCTTCATGGGGACTTTAGCCCACTCAATCTTTTCTCTGATTAGCTGCCTTTCTTCAGAAGATATCAATTTACCCTCTGAAGAAAAAAGCAGAAGGTTGTTCAGTTTATCCAAAATCGGTTTCATTACAATATAGGGAAGGCAGATATTGATCATACCCTTTGATTCTCCAATCTTAACCTCCATGGTAATAACAACCACCATCTCATTGGGTGCAACAATCTGGGTGAACTGAGAATTCGTTTCCATATCAGTTAATTGCGAATTAACCTCGAAGATTTCTACCCAGGCTTCCCCGATAAGCTGAACAATTCGTGCCAATCGGCTCGTGACAATCTTCCGTTCAATTTCGGTCAGATCTCTATTCTTAGCCGTTTCCAAACCCTGTCCACCCAAGAGCCGTTCCACCATGATAAAGGCAAGTGATGGACTAAGCTCAATCAGGGCACTTCCTTCCAGGGGGGACATGCTGAAAATCCCTAAAATAGTCGGATAAGGTAAAGAACGAGTAAATTCATCATAGGTCACCTGCTCTGTAGAAAGAACCTTGGCATCAACAACAGCATGCAGATTACCTGCTAAATAGGTAGCCAAAGCTCTGCAGAAATTCTCATGGATGTTCATGAGTGAGCTCAGATGACCTTTGGAGAACTTATTGGGCCTTTTAAAATCATAGACTCTGATCTTTTGAGGGGTGGACAATTTTATGGTTTCTTCATCAACCGATCCGTTAGATAAAGCATTAAGTAGCGCATCTATTTCTGCTTGAGATAATACTTCTCCCATCCAATCCCTCCTGTCTATATCAAACTGTGTGAATAGCAATAAATAGCTTTTTAGGAATGAGCCTATACGCAATAAAAAATTATTCTCTATGACTATTGCCTACTAGTGACAGAATTAACTGGTGATTACCTGTTTATATTTATGTTCTATCCTATGGGGAATAGATAAAACCCGTAAACAGAACATCTCGAACTTCATCATGACAGATTTCATTAAGCTGGGTAACCAGTTCATTTTTTAAGCCATCTCTTTCAGTGGGAAGAACATCCGCCATCTTTTTGGAACCAAGTACAGAAATGATCCGATCCCGAATGAAAATTTCTTTAGCTCTAATCTTTTCTTCTGACTTGGCATTAACGCCTTCAATGGTGATTTCGGTTTTGACCATTCCTCCTCCATTCAGGTTGACAAGGAATTCCTTTAACTCGATAAGAGGTCCGATCTCATCAGGTTTCCTCTCTACGTATACAATCTTGGTATCTTCACCAGGAAAAAAATGCTCTTTCAGAATCATTCCTCCTACCCCAATGCCAATGCCAATAACAAAAATACCTAAGAATAAGAACAACTTTTTACTTACTCCGATTTTCATTTACTTCTCTTCCCCCTCTAAATTCTGGATGACAGCATCTGCGATAGTCTGCTATTCTGGAAATGATTTCTTCAATAGTCTCTTTGACTACATATTTATTCTGATTGGTCAGTGTCACCACTGTATCCGGCGTGGCTTCCAACGTTTCAATCAGATCCGGATTCAGAGCAAATTCTTTGTTATTAAGTCGAGTAATGTAGATCATCCTATTTACCTCCTATACCCTAGACCTACTCTTACCTCCATCCTGTTCGGCTTTGTGCAATCTCGTCAATGATGACTTGATCCTTTCTTAGTTCTTCTATGTAATAAAGTCTCAACTTCTTTTCTTTGAGCCTTTTGAACTTTTCCACTTTAATTCGGCATTCCATGAGTTTTTCCCTGTATGAAGCAATAATTTTCTCTTGTTCTTCCACTTCTAGTTGATATTCTGACAATTTTTCCTTTTGTTCCACAGAATACTTCTGCCAGCTGCTTAAATGCATGGGCTCAGCCAGACATGCTCTCGTCTGCCCTTCATAGGCAAGAGATAAAATTCTCACTTGATGATCTCTTTGGTCAACAAGCTTTTGTAAAATCCTTAATTCCTCAGCCAGCTGCCCTTGGACGATATTCATCTCCTGATTTGCGAGGCGAAGACTTGTATCTAAACGGTATTTAAAAACCATTAACTATCTTCCTCCGCAAATATTTTTTTCATGCTTGTAACCATCTCTACAAACGTAAACTTTTCATCAATTTTTTGGTGAAGAAACGACCAGATATTTTCTATATGCCTGATAGCGTTGTCAATCCGCGGATTGCTTCCCATCACATAGGCTCCAATGTCAATCAGATCTTTAGCATCCTGATATACAGCTAGATGCTCTCGAATCTCACCTGCCAGCTTTTTGATCTGAGGATCGGCAACATCATTCATCACCCTGCTGATGGATTGAAGAATGTCAATGGAAGGATAATGATTTTTCGAGGCAAGTTCTCTGGTTAATACAATATGTCCGTCCAGGATACCTCGGACTGCATCAGCGATGGGTTCGTTATGATCATCGCCATCAACCAGAACGGTGTAGATGCCCGTAATACTTCCTTTTTCCGACATGCCGACTCTTTCCAGAAGCTTAGGTAATAACGCAAAAACCGAAGGAGGATATCCTCTGGTAGCCGGAGGCTCCCCAACTGTTAAGCCTACTTCCCTTTGGGCCATAGCAAATCTGGTTACAGAGTCCATCATAAACAGAACGTTCTTGCCAATATCCCGAAAATATTCGGCTATGGCTGTAGCAGTAAAAGCAGCTTTAAGCCTAACCAAAGCCGGTTGATCTGAGGTTGCTACCACGATAACCGAACGGGCAATTCCCTCCGGCCCAAGGTCTTTCTCCATAAAATCGCGTAATTCTCTGCCTCTTTCTCCTACCAGAGCAATAACGTTAACATCAGCTTCTGTATTACGGGCCATCATTCCCAGGAGTGTGCTTTTCCCTACCCCAGATCCGGCAAATATCCCCATCCTTTGCCCGCGACCAATAGTCAATAGCCCATCAATTGCTCTTACCCCAACATTAAGCGGCTCTTTGACCCGGGGTCTTAGCAACGCACTGGGCGGACTATTGTGCAGAGGATAGGCCTTGAGGGCTGTCAGTGGCCTTTCATCAAGTGGGTGTCCAAGACCATCGAGAATTCTGCCTAGCAAATCTGTGCAGACTTTTACAGTAAGTTTATCCTTTTGAGGGATGACTCTGTCACCGGGTGCTACTCCTTCCAGGTCCCCCAGCGGCATCAGCAGTGTTTTTGATCCCCTGAACCCTACGACTTCTGCAGGAATATCTTTTGAGCCAGAAGATAAAATATTACAATACCTCCCGACACTGACTCTGGGTCCATCTGCCTCGACAATAAGTCCGGTAATTCTGGAAACCAAGCCTTGGGCCGAGATCGGCTCCAAAGCTTCAATCTTCTTCGCTAAACCCGTCCAATCTGCCATGATCTAACTCCTCAGCTAAGTATTGCTCAATTTTTTGTAATTGTGAACTAATCCTGGCATCGAAAATCCCTTCAGCACACTCCAGAAAAGCATCCCCTGCCCTTAATGTTTCATCGATAACGACTGGATAAGGCGGTTTATCTTCAGCGGGCAGATTCCTATACCATTCCCAATCCTTGACCGAAAGGTGAATCTTCATCCCCTCTTTTTCCAAGGGCAAAACAGTCAGACTTCGGACAATACTCAACAATTTTTCCGGTTCAAGATTAAGCGAAGTATGAATGATCTTCTCACTAATCTGAAGACAAACCTTCATAATATCTCTATCTGCCTGATTATATTCATCCATCAAAACTCTTTGAGCGAGTTCCAGATAGGCTTTAGCTTGTAATCTTAATCGTTGGGATTCCTCAGCAGCCTCTTTAAGCCCTGTTTCAAACCCTGCAGCCTGAGCCAAGGGAGTAACTTCGTCTCTAACCTTTTGTTCTATTCTGTTTTGTATTGTTTCAGCTTCCAGATGGGCATTCGCAATAATCTCCTGAGCTTGACGGTTAGCTTCGGCGATAATTTGATCCGCTTGCGCTCTGGCTTCGGCAATCATGGTAGTAATTTCTTCATTTTTTATCTCTACTGAAGAAGTAGGTTGATAGTCTTCAGCCAAATCATGGATTACACTCTCTCCGGTAACAGAAAAATCCGGAAAATCCACTGGTACACCTTGAGGCATGGCTTGTTTATTAAGCCCTCTCTCCAAATTGGGACATTCCACAATCCTAGGAGAAACAATCTCAACAGTTGTACTCTTAAGGATAGAACTCTTAGTAAATAATTTCATCAGCCCCACCCCTGGATATAACAATAGCTCCAGCCTCTTCTAACTTACGGATGATCTTAACAATCTTCTGCTGTGCATCTTCAACTTCCCTTAAGCGAACAGGTCCCATAAACTGCATGTCTTCCTTAAGCATGGAAGAGGCACGACTTGACATATTACCCAAGATCTTATTGGTAACCTCTTCATTGGTGCCTTTAAGCGCAAGAGCCAGATCCTTGGTCTCCACTTCACGCAGAACGAGCTGAATACTACGGTCATCCAGGAAAATGATGTCTTCAAAGACGAACATCTGTCGTTTAATTTGCTCGGCGAGATCCGGGTCATCCATCTCCAGCACATCCATCACTACTTTCAGCGTTCCCGGGTCGGCTCTATTGAGCATATCAACAACAGCTTGTATTCCACCGGATGTAGTGTAATCAGCAGGTGCCAGGTTGGAGATTTTATTTTCTAGTACATTTTCAATCTCTTTAAGGACTTCGGGACTTGTCCTTCCCATCAGGGCGATTCTCTTGGTGACCTCGGCCTGAATATCCTGTGGCAGACTGGAAAGAAGAGTTGCCGCCTTGTCAGCCGGAAGGTGAGTCATAATCAGGGAAATAGTTTGTGGATGTTCCCCTTGGATAAAGGAAATTAACTGTTTGGGATCCGAACGCCGAACAAGGTCGAAAGGTCTCATCTTTAACGATGTTGAAAGCCTAGTGATAATATCAAACGCTTTCTGTTCGCCCAGAGCTCTCTCTAATACGTCCCGAGCATAATCAACACCGCCTTGGGCAATATAGTTGCTAGCCAGACACATTTTGTGAAATTCATCGACAACAGAATCACGCTGCTCTTCGGATACTTTTCGAAGATTGGCCATTTCCAACGTGAGTTGTTCGATTTCAGGTTCAGTGAGAAACTTAATAACCTCTGAAGACCTTTCCGACCCGAGGGTGATGAGTAATATCGCCGCTTTTTGTATTCCTGAAAACTCACCAGCCATGATTATTGCTCCTCTGCTAACCAGGTTTTGACTAATCTTGCGACATCATCCGGATTCTCTTTGGAATATTTCTCTACTTCTTTGCGAACTTTTTCCTTTTCAATCTCATCAGAAGTCTTTACTTTCTTTTTAGCCAGTTTCAGATCTGCTTGTCGTTCTGCTTCTAATTGAGCAGCAAAGATCTGTTCAGCCTCTTCTAAGGTAACGAGTTTCTGCCCCTCAGGAACAGCCATTGATTCCAAATCATAATTCTTCCTGGATCTGAATCTCAGGAAAAGGATTAAAAGTACGATCCCCATAATGATGCCTGCAGCCAGCTGCACATAAAACATGATTTGTTCCTTACGTGCGACTTCTTCCATAGCAGCCTGTTCTTCCAACATCACCGTTTTGTTAAACGGTAATCTGGCTACCTGAATTTCATCGCCTCGATTCTCACTGATCCCGATAGCAGCGGATACGATCCCCGGAATACTGTCAAGCTGCTCTTCTGTGACACTATCAGCATCAACTAATACTGAAACGGTCAAACGTTTGATCTGTCCCGGACTAACAACGGTCTCTTCCTGAATAATACTAGGCTTAAAATTCTCCGTCAGACTGGTTTTTTCCGAAGTAGACGTGCTATTTCCCTGTCCCGTCACAGGATAGCCTGGTACATTATTTTCCGTCCCAGGGACCCCACCATTATTCGCAGACTGATTGGAACTCGTCTCTGACGTTTGCTGACGACTCTCGATAGCCCCTTCTTCACTGATCTGACTTGTAATCTTTTTCTGATCAAAATCTAAGGTAGCATTGGCCCTGACAACCGTTTTACCAGGTCCAAAAACACTGTCTAGCATACTCTGAGCTTTTTTCTGAGCCCCATCTTCGACTGTTTGTTGAACTTGCAGTTGAGTGGCTGTCAACTTACCGGGAGTGCTACCGTTCCCTAAGAAATCAGACAAAACATTACCATTGGTATCGACAATGGTAACTTTCTCAATTGATAATCCTTCGACTGAATAAGCCAGAAGATGGGCAATCGCTCTGATCTGATCTTCTTCCATCTTAGCACCAAAAGCTGTTTTAATCGTTACAGCAGCAGTAGTATCGTTTTGCTCATTCACAAATAAAGAATGCTCAGGCATAACAATATGAACCCGCGCATACTCAACTCCATTGAGAGTTTCAATTGTTTTTTCCAATTCATTTTGCAAACCTAAAACAAATCTTAGTTTACGGTCCTTTTCCGTATCACCGATGCGCATTTGATCAAGATTTTCGAAACTGAACGTACTTTCTTTGGGCAGCCCTGCATTGGCGAGTTGAAGACGTATTTCTGAAACATCCTTCTGAGGCACGAGAATCGCCGTGCCACCATCCGCCAGTTTGTACTCGAATTTCAGTTCTTTCAGTTCCGCGGTGATCGCCCCAGCTTCATTGGCTTCCAGTTTATTGAACAAAGTCACATACTGTGGGCGACTTGCCAAGAAAATAAGAATAAATAAGGCTGCGGCGACAACAAGAGGAGCCAGCACTAAGACAACCTTCTGCGGGCGAGTCAGTCTTTTCCAATAGTTTTGCAGGGAATTCAATATTTCGGTCAAGGAAAAATTCAACTCATTATCCCCCTAAAGAAATTAGATTTGCATTCTCATAATCTCATGATAGGCATCCAATACTTTGTTCCTTACGGTGACGGCTAAACCCAAAGCCAGACTGGCTTTCTCCATGGCGATGACCGGTGTATGAAAATCATCTGTCTGACCTGTGATCATGGCTATATTGGCTTGTTCAGCCTCTGCTTGTGTCTGATCCAGCTTGTTAATTGCGTCTTTCAAAAATGCCGTAAAATCTTCCTGCCCTTTGCCCGTTTTTTGCGGTTCAGACAAACTCTTAGCATCAAGAGGCGTCAAGGGAGTTATCGGGCTTAATGGGCCTATCTGATTACTCATTATTCTTTATTACCCCTTTCCGATTTCCAGTGCTTTAGAGGCCATAGCCTTACTGGCATTGAGGGCAGTGACATTGGCTTCATAGGATCTGGAAGCTGAGATCATATCAATCATCTCTTCCACTATATTGACATTGGGATAACGAACATAGCCAACCGGAATTCCCGGTTCAGCCACTTTGGCTGCATTCGGATTATCCGGATCATACTCCAGGCGAAACGGTGCATTATCCTCAATCACTTTGGTAATCTGAACGCCTTCACTCTTCAATTGACTTCTGGCATCTTTAAACATTGTCGCAAAGTCCTTTTGGGGTGGGCAAGAGGAAAAGATCGCAACCTCCCTGCGATAAGGCATTGGATTACCGCCTGACGTTGTTTGCCCGGTATTGGTAGTATTGATATTGGCGATGTTATTCGCGATCAGATCCAGGCGCAATCTCTGCGCTGTGAGTGCCGAAGCACTGATGTTCATCCCAGAAAAGAGGCCCATAAACTACCTCCTCTTTACGCATTCTATGATTACCTTACCGATATCAGGGAGTGATTCAATCCGATCAGCCAGTCCAGCTTCTACGATGGATCTTGGCATTCCGTAGACGATACAGGTCTTCTCAGATTCTGCGATCGCAAAAGCACCCATACTTTTGAGACTTTTAATCCCATTGAGACCGTCATTACCCATCCCTGTCATGATCACTCCCAGAACGCCTTTCCCAACTTCTCGAGCAACAGACATCAACATGACATCCACGGATGGTTTATACAAAGTAATTATCGGTGATTCCACACTGATATTGGCGACAAACTCATTCTTGGAGCGAGCGATCTGGAATTGTTTGCCCGAAGGCCCGACATAGACCGTGCCAGGTTTGAGAATCTCACCATTCTCAGCTTCTTTAACATTAACCTGACAAAGGCTATTTAACCTGGCTGCTAATGGTGCTGTAAACCCTGCCGGCATATGTTGAGCAACTATAACAGGCACAGGGAAGTCTTTAGGTAGTTGGCTTAGAACTGTTTGTAGAGCAGGGGGGCCTCCGGTTGAGGTCCCAATAGCTACGATCTCGATTTTGCTGCGGGGGATTACTCCTTGTGCCACTGAGACTCTATTCGTATTATGAACATTGACAGTGGCTGCAATGTCACTGATTTTTTCTCTATTTATCTTCTCTGGTACCTGAGTTCTGTAGGTTTCTACATTCCGCCTGTCCAGACGAGAAGGGTCAATCCCAGCTACCGTCTTAACCTTAAGAACTATGTCCTCAGAAAGGGCAACCAGATCGTCCCCTTGTTTACCTGAAGGCTTGGCGACAACCTCTACTGCCCCCAAATCAAAAGCCTTCATGGTAAGCTTTGCCCCATCGGTAGTAACTGCACTAAGAACAATAACGGGTGTGGGCTGCCAGCGCATAATCTCTTCCAAAGCCTGAAGTCCATTCATCACCGGCATCTCAACATCCATGGTTACAACATCAGGTTTCAATGCCTGAAGCTTCAGAATCCCCTCACGCCCATCACGAGCCGTATCCACAACCTCAATATCAGGGTCTTGACTGAGTATTTTCTTCAAAGACATCCGGATAAAAGGGGAATCGTCAACAATGAGAACTCTAATGGGCTTACGCTGTTTGCTCATTTACCACATCTCCACCCATCAATTGATCAAGGTTCAGGAGTATCAGCAATCTTTCACCAATCTTGCCTACACCACGGATGAAATGAGAATCCATCCCTAATGCCACCGGCGGAGGCGGTTCGATTGATTCGCTTTCTAATCTTAAAACTTCAGTCACACCGTCAACTCTGACGCCAAACACTTTACCATTGACTTGCAGAACAACGATCCGGCTAAGATCGGTTTCTTCATCTAACGGCATGCCGAAACGAACTCTTAAATTTACAACCGGTATGACATTCCCCCGGAGGTTAATGACACCTTCAACATAACCAGGAGCTTTGGGTACTCTTGTGATAGGGGGAATCCTGATAATCTCCTGTACCTTCATAATATCTACACCGAATTCCTCTGTACCTATAGAGAATGTTACTAATTGCTCTTCAGCCATCTAAAATAACCCCCTTATTTTAAACTTTAATTCTTTGTTTATTCTTATTAAATTTGAGTCGCCTTTTATAATATAAGCTAATGTTTTGGGTACAGGTTTAGCGGTTAATTAAAACATCCTGGATCAAAGAACCTATGTCTAAAATAAGCGTTACTTTGCCATCTCCCAGTATGGTTGCACCTGCGATACCCGGCAGGTTGTTAAGATAATCACCTAAAGTCTTGATCACAATCTCTTCCTGACCATGCAATTCATCAACGATTAAGCCTAGTGTTCTGTCTCCTAATCCTACGACAACAACAAACACCTCATCCTGTTGTTTGCCGGAATCGGAAAGATCAAATTTTTCTTTAAGTGAAATCAGGGGTAAGGTATTGCCCCTAAGTTGAACCATGGGTAACCCACCGACTGTTTTGATCTCTCTCGATTTGACCAGGAGGGTTTCAACGACAGAAGACAACGGCACAGCGTAAATCTCTTTGCTGACTTCCACTAATAAGGCCTGAATTATCGCTAAAGTAAGAGGTAAACGAATGATAAATGAGGTTCCCTCTCCTTTTTTGGTCTTGATGTCTATAAGACCGCCCAAGCTATTAAGGGCTTTTTTTACTACATCCATTCCAACACCACGACCGGACATATCGGTAATCTTATCAGCAGTGCTGAATCCGGGCAGGAAAATAAGATTAGCGATATCTTTTTCAGACATCTCCTCTTTTTCTCCAACTAAACCTTTCTCCAAAGCAATTTTATAGATTTTATCAATATCCAGCCCTGATCCGTTATCGGAAACGGTGATGGCAATATGATTTCCTTCGTGATAAGCATCAAGAGTGATTGTTCCTACTTCCGATTTACCTGACGCGATTCTATTCTCAGGAGTCTCTATCCCGTGGTCGACAGAGTTACGAATAATATGAGTGAGCGGATCGCCAATCATCTCAATAACAGTCTTATCAAGTTCTGTCTCTTCACCCTTAATAACCAGTTCAATCTTCTTACCTGTTTTACGGCAGAAATCTCTGACCAGACGAGGATAGCGGCTAAACACAGTACCGACCGGAACCATCCTTAGTCTCATCACACTTTCCTGCAGGTCGCTCATCAATCTTCCCAAGTATACATTGGTTTCATTCAAACTATTGATGAGCGGGTCTGATTGATTTTGCGTTTTAAGATCGTTGCCTATTTTTACCAATCTGGTTCTGGTAATAACCATCTCACCTACCAGATTGATGAGGTTATCCATTCTTACGGTATCGACACGAATGGTATGTACTTGATTATTACTGCTATCCTGGATTTGATCCGTTGTGATCTTTGCAGCAGCCGGTTGAACAACAGAATTAGGTGCATGATCTGACTCGGACTTCCGATTAACCTCATCACTTTGTTCATTATTTTGTTTAAGCGTTTGATCATTAAGTTTATCTTCCCTGAATGACATTTGTTCTGATAAAGAATAATGAGAAACCCTGACGTCCATGATTTCAGAGATTTCGAGAATGTCCGCCCTGATCTCTTCTTGAGGTTCTTTGGTAATGAAAAGAAGACTAAACTTTTCGCCGTCATTGGTTTCCAACTCTTCAATCGTAGGAAGAATCTTAACGAGACTGCCTAAAGGTTCAAGCCGCTGGGTGACCATCACAGCTCTGACAGCCTTCATCAGGGTATTGGGCGTTAGTATAACCTCAATCTGATAAATCTCTTTTCCATTAATCAATGCATCATCAATGATTTCCCGCTCGACGGATGTCAGAGAGAAATTTACGGGCTGTTTTGGTTTGCTCATTTCTGTAGGGATCGCTATAGGTTCTTTTTCGGCTAAAGCTCCCGTCTCAGCCAGAACTTTCATCTGATCGGTCAGTACCGCATACTCTTCAGTGATATCAACGCGTTGTTCAACCTGTGCTAACATCATCTTAACCTTATCCGTAACAGCAAGCAGAACATCAATAATCTCATTGGTTACCGATATTTTCCCTTGCCTCAATTTATCCAGCAAGTCTTCAGCAGCATGGGTCAGGTTCACAATCGGAGTAAAGCCCATGGTACCTGAGGCACCCTTTAGACTATGAGCACTTCTGAACAGTTCATTGACCATGGAAATATTTTCTCCGTCTCGCTCCAATTGCAAAAGACCTGAGCCAAGTCTATCCACCTGCTCTTGAGAGTCCAATAAGTAGAATTCTAAAAAGTCCTCAAGATCAATGCCCATTTTATTATTATCATCTTGGCTCATTTTAGCACCCCATCTTTCCAGTAATTTAATAAATTTTTTCTTTTAGCGTATTTAATATTAAAAATACTTTAACGAACAAAATTCGCCGTTTCTTGTTAAAATCCTCCAAAAATAACATGCAAATATGATATTTTATCTAGAAATTTTTATATTTTTGAGAAGTTTTATCCAAATAAGTAATATATTAGTTTTAGCTTCAAGAAAACGCAAAGCAGACACCATCTAGCATTTTGTTCGATGATTCAGGTGCTTGATCAACCCTTTTAAAGAAATATCTTAAATAGACGTATTTAAAGTTAGTTGCTTATAAAAAATTTCCTGTTGAACAGGAATTATATGATGTTGATATTTTGATTTACTTTTTTTTATCAATAAAACGCGCCTCGATACTCCCTTGGTTTTCGTAGATATTCTTCGTTTTTTTTGCGCTTTGCAGCCGATGAAGTTCCAACTTAACCGTTTCAACTTCCATCTTTAAACGCGGGATAATGCTTTTATCCATAGTTAAAATCTGATTAATCTCACCTTTGATAGCTTCGGTCAAATACCTAATCTCATTCAGCATCGTTTCATCAAGATGAGGGTTCAGGTATACTGCATCAAAGGATGCAATTCCCGTCTCTTTGCAAATCATGCTCTGAAGCTCCGAAGCTATGGATTCTCTCTCTCTTATAGAAGCAATAATGTCTCCTCTGTAAGCAGAAAATTCTTCAAGCTTTTGTGCAAGATCGTCACTCTCTGGAATCAGCAAATTCGAATTAGGACTTTTGTCCTTATCGTAATCATCCAGACAGATGCCGAATTCTTGCATAGCCACAACAATCTTACGATAATCCTGTAAGTTCTGCTGATAGATTGAAATTATATATCCAGCTAATTCAGCAAGCATTATTTCGCCCCCATACGGGCGATTTTTGCTGCATCGATCCACACATCCCGAAATATCTCAAAGAATTTGATGACAGGCTTGAGATAAGCGACATCCTTACTGAGATTGGCTTTTATAGTCTCGCCATAGTAAAACAGATAAAGGTCCTGAAGGTTAACGGCGATCTCTCCGCCTTTTTCTACGTCCAAAGTAGAATAAAGCTCGATAATAATATTCTGAACTTTTGTCAGATTTTCATTTGCTTCATCCATCTTTTTCTCCTCAAGTGCCTTCTCAGCCAACCGTAAAAATTTCATGATTCCCGTGTAGAGCATCACAAGAAGTTTTTCAGGAGAAGCTGTATCCACCGCCACTTGTTTATAGGCATTTTGAGGATTTCCATTTGTACTCTGACCGATACTCATTTCTTTCACCTCGCAAATTATCGACAATGTGTTTATTGAATTACGTTTCTAAGTTAGGTGTACTATTGGTAACTAAGAATAATTTACATGATGTGCCTTACTTTTTGGACTCACTGTTAAAAGCATTCATGGAACTGATTTGACTTTCCAGCCATTGACTCTGGCTGCTAAGGGCCGCGAGTTGAGTCTCCAAATTAACGAATTTAAGCCTCGTAGTTTCGGCATAACGTGCTACTTTCTCAGTAAAAGCTGAGATTTTGTCCTTGAGGTCGGTCAGCTGTTTATCATAGCTTTTTGAAGTCTTCTCCAATGTCCCGTCATACATCACCATCGGATGCAGATATTCATACATCAGATTGCCCAGGCCCTGTGCTGACTGATTATCCTCAGATTCCTTCAAGGGTTCTACGCCTCCGGCAGGTGCCCCGAACAGGTTGGCAGCACTAAATGGATTTTCTTTAAGTGCCTCATTGAATTCTGCTGTGTTAAAAGTCAGAGTCGCACTCTTGCCAAAGTTATCCGAGGATGTGCTAATACCAACATCCGCAAGGATACTAAACGGTTCGGTAGGGTTATTCAATCTTCCTGCAACCATATTTCTCAGTCTGCTTTGGATAGCCTGAAGGGCAGGATCTGCAAAGAGATCTCCCTTGGTCTTAAGCTCTTTATTGTATTTGAGCTTATCCTCGATAAACGTCATCACTGAATTATACTGATCCACAAATGATTTAACTGCGGATTCTGCCTCCGAATAGTCAGCGGTTACCTTGACGGTGATCACATCTGTCGATTCGCCGTTGATGGTGAGCGTAAGACCGGGTACAGCAGTCGTTATTGTATTCGAGGAACTGGTTATCTGTGTGATCCCGTTGATCTCCAGTTGAGCGTCTCGCGCTGCCTGGCTGATATTCAAGGTATCGTCCGATTTTAGTATACCAAGCTCGTGGAGAACTACCCCGCCGTCAACATCGGCAAATTCAGCAGCTTTCTCCAAACCGGTCTCGTTCGACAACAGAGCAATCCGGTAACCGCCGTCAACCTTGATCGCTGATGCTGTTACTCCTATTTTTGCATTGTTAATGCCATCCACAACATCTTTAATGCTTGCGCCACCCTTTACGGTAACATCGGCACTCTTATCCCCGACGGTGATCTCAAAGGTACCGCCGAGAATTGCTGTCCCTGTTGTCGTATCTGCCACGTTAATAACCGCACTGGTAGCAGTTTGGGCAGCCGCCGCCTGCACAACCTTAATATTATATGTGCCTTGGGCAGTTCCTGTCGTGCTGCTGACCGAGAGGATATCAGGTTTGCCGGAGGAAGCCTTTGTTCCCTGCCAGGTCGCACTGTCACGGAGTTTTACCAAGGTGTTTTCTAAAGATGAAAGTCTGGTATTGACATCTCTCCAGGCGTCTTTCTTATTCTGCAACAGAGACTGCTGCTCCTGCATCTTAGTCAGTGGTTGGCTATAGTTATTCACCATGGTCTGGACGATCCCGCTGAAATCATATCCAGATAATCCCGGCAATGAAAGATTGGTCGAATTCACCGACATCAGACTTCGCCTCCTTCCTTCTACCTCTTATACCCGCTTATCAACAAGTATTCCGATAAATTCCTGCAGTGAACTCATCATATCAAGTATTTTTTTAGGGGGTATCTCGCTGATAATCTCCCCGTTTTTTTCATCGATTATCTTGACCATTACTCGATTGGATTTCTCGTGAATTTCAAACTTCATACGTTTCTCAATCAGGCCCATCAGCCTGTTCAGTTTTTCAGTTGCTTTTTCAACTTCCTCGCGGGGTACTTCTTCCCTGGCCGAAGATACATTTTCTTTTTTCTCAACAACCAGACGCGGCATTTCTTCCTGACCCCGCTCCAGCTTCTGACCGGCAAAGGTATCCACCGGCATCACCGGAACCTGATTGTTTGGTATGATAGGGCTTACCATGATTTAAAAACCCCTTCCCTATAAAATAAACCCTTACACAATGCAATAAACCTTTAAACATAATTATTAGCCAACTATCAATATATCAGAAATCCCGAACCGAGATTTTTTTGAATCATGTAGTATTAGAAAGCCGACCGACTGACGCCGGCCGGCTTAAGTTCACACAAAGTTTTTACCGGCAAACTTTGAGCTACAAAGTTTTAGGAGATTAACCGAGGAGCTTAAGAACTGCCTGAGGAACCTGGTTAGCCTGAGCCAGCATCGCAACACCAGCCTGGCTGAGAATCTGGCTTTTGGTGAAGGAGGACATTTCAGCAGCCATGTCAACGTCACGGATACGGGACTGAGAAGCGGAAAGGTTTTCAGAAGCAGCCTGCAGGTTGTTGATGGTGTGCTCAAGACGGTTCTGCATAGCACCAAGAGTGGAGCGTTGAGCAGAAACAGTTTCCAGAGCAGCATTGATGGTGGTGATAGCCAGGTTGGCTTTAGCCTGGGTAGTAATCTTGATGCCACCGTAAGCAATAGCATCGGTAACGACAGTTCCGTTAGCACCGGTAACGGCAGCGGCCGAAGCCTGTGAAGTCTGGGTAATCGCCGTGGAATCTCCGGAAGCATAAGCAGTTCCAACTGCTGCCAATACTGTAGCAAAGTCAAAGGAGACAGTAGCTGCAGTATCTGTTGAAGAAGAACCAATCGATACTGAAGAATTGGCTCTGCTAACAGTAACTTCGTTACCAATCGGTGAAGAACCATCGTTCACACTTGACATTACGAATGTCAGTTTATCTGCTGTTACAGCAAACGTAGAAGTTTGGTCTTGAGCTAGACCACCATCTCCAACAATATCAATTTTGACACCGTCTTCCAGTGTAAATTGACCATCAGCGGTCCAGGTTGCAGCTTTGTAAGTTGCACCACCGTCAGTGGAGTACTCCAATTGAGTAACTTCGCCGAGGGCAACTGCAGCTACTTTTAGTGTGAAAGTCTTGTCAACGGAACCGGTATAAGCACTACCGTTATCCGATACTGCAGCAGCGCCGACAAAGTTAGCACCAGGGGTATAAGTAGCAACAGTCTTCTTAACGTTAATAAACTTGCCGTTTAAGCCTTCGGATTGGGTTGTCATACCGGAAATACCCGTCTTGGCCAATTCACCGGAAGCAAAAGATGTAGTTGTCAGATTACCGGCTACACCCAGGGTTTTAGAGTCCATTCCGCCGATGGAAAGATTAACGTTCTGTCCTGCATTGGCTCCGATGTGGAATGTATCATTCAGTCCGCCGGCGAGAAGGTTCTGAGTGTTAAACTCTGTGGTGTTAGAAATACGGGTGATTTCTTTGGCTAACTGGTCAACTTCAGCCTGGAGCTTCGATCTGTCATCAGCGGTATTGGTGTCGGATGCTGACTGGACAGCCAGTTCTCTCATTCTTTGCAGGATGCTGTGGGTCTCACTCAGAGCACCTTCAGCAGTTTGAATCAGGGAAATCGCGCTTTGCGCATTTCTTACAGCCTGGTTCAAACCGTTGATCTGGCCTTTCATTTTTTCGGTAATAGCCAGACCTGCTGCATCGTCAGCAGCTTTGTTGATTCTGTAACCTGAAGACAGTTTCTCCAGGGATTTCTGCATTGCACCCTGGGTGCCATACAGGTTACGCTGAGCATTTAAGCTCGAAATGTTGGTGTTAACTATCATGATTATCCCTCCATGAATTTTTTTCGGTTCCGCATCCGTGCGGAATCTTTTGCCATTTTTCCGGCCGGTACTGGAAAACGGCTATACACTCATTTTTTCGTTAGGATTTGGAAATTACTTAATATCCAAATCAAAGCAAATATTGTTATTATTATAAAATATCTATTAATATCTCCTTTTTTCTTGTCTTTTTACCATAAGCTTATAAATATATCTGAATATTAGTCTATTTTATTCTTTCTAAACTTCGTTAACCATTAAACAATTTACTATTTTATTACGATAAACTATACAGCAACATAAAAACTTAACCTTAGAGTAAAGGAGTAACCAATGAGCACAAATATGTCTCCAGATCAGATGAAAGCCATTTTTCAGAGTTTTGGCGGTAATAACAGTATATACCGGGATATCGGCCTGGCACTTCCTGAAAGAATCATTGTGGGATCGGGAAATCGATTTCTGGAATACTGCAACCTGATTGTCAATGACCAGTATGCAGTGCCGGAACATGACTGGAATATCCAAATAGGGAATAATAATTTTTTTAATAGACGGTCTACCATTGAAGCAATTAACAGGATAACGATTGGCAGTTATAACTCCTTTGGTCCCGATGTTTTTGTATCGGATTCATCCCATATTTACAATGACTTTACCTTACCTGTACCTTTTCAAAAGATGGCTACCAGTAACCAAGTCTTAATCAAAGATGGCACTTGGCTGGGTGCCGGAGTAAAAGTTATCGGAAATGTTACAATCGGCTATGGCTGTGTGGTCGGAGCAAATGCGGTTGTCACAAAATCGATCCCTGATCATTCCCTGGCAGCGGGAATCCCTGCTCAAATCATAAAAATTTGTGATTACAGGTCCGGAGAGTGGCGATTGGTTTTAAATAATCCTGTTTTACTGGAAGAGATATTGGCAAATCGCGGAACATTTAAGGGATATGACCAAAATATAATTACAAAGATATTGGAGGTCAGACGAAGGGAGAAAAATGAAATCACCAAAGCCAATGCGATAAAGAAAGCTAAAATTCTTAATAAACATAAACGTTAATCAAAAAATATGACCCCGCCTAAAGGCAGGGTCATATTTTTTTCGGGATTCATTAATGATTTAACGTGAAATACAAGAATGTAAATCGATGCAAATTCTAATTTCGAATCAGGATAGCCATATACGCCATTTTCAGTAAGTCCAGTTCGGTCAAAGTTTGGTAAATACTCTCCAAAAAGCTGGAATAGAGTTCAATATTCTTGGACAATGACTGAATAAGTTTAACAACAAGATCATCGTTAAGACCTTGATGATAAGCAGCGATTCCGACAAGAAATACTTTTATCAATGCATAATAGATGATCATTAAACTATAATTGTCAAAAACCTTGCTTTGTGAAGGAATTAAGTTAATAAATACAAAATTAACGAGGTAATTTTCAAAAACATATTCATTATGTTCATACCAAGGTAGAAAATATTTCTGGTAAGACTCATTATACCGATCAGCAATATCCTGACTGCTAAGATTTTCGCCGTACCCGATACCATTTAAAAATTCCTGATAGCACTCCAGGTATCTTTGATTGGCCTTTCCAGCAGTGTAGTTGTAACGAAGTCCAGCAATGATATTAATTAGTTCCACCTGGATACGATTAGCTGCAGGAATGTCGGCTAAAATTTTTCGTATTTGTTCCTGGTCCTCAATTAGGGTATTGTAGTGTTCAATTTCTTTTTCGATTTGCCCTACACAATTAGTATCAATCAACTCTTGTATCTTGTTAAAAAAGAAACCCATTATGATCAGCCGTTCCCAAAGGTGAAATTGCCTGCTTTGAAGCAGCTTGATTGTAAATACTCTTAATAACCAAAAGTGTTTTGTTATTGAATTACCTTCACCCCCTGTGTTAAGAACTCTGCTTAATGAATAATTGCTCTGTGGGGGTACCTCAATTTGATCAAATTCCATAGGATCGGGATTGAAAAGGGCCAACCGAACAATCTCTGGACATGACGCAGAACACCCTACTTCCAAAATATCATCCACAAGATTAAAGTTTCTGGGATAGGAGTAGCAGGTTCTAGATAAATAATCTTCACCCAATTCTAATTGGATATTACATAATTTATCCTCATTCAGAAACGGGCATCTTTGCTGTTGGTCAAAAAGAACTCGGGCATAATCAGCATCATTCTCATGTTCTGAATTATTATTCAGAATAATATGCTTTTTTAGTAACCGCTTTAGCGGTCCGGTCTTTACTTTACTGTACCGTTCAAAAGTATGTTTATCAATATAAATCGCCCAACCTGTACAGCAGCTGTCCTCACAGGCCGGCCCTATACAAGAAAAATCATGCATATACTTTGGCACAAGCACCGAATTGTATTCTTTCTTGTTCATCTTCTCCCCACCAAATCCGTCTTATATTTTGTTCTAAGTTTTTCCAGGTTATACTCTTTGTTATCAAGGTTAAAGAGTTATTTCTGCAGCTTAGCGTCAAGCAGTTTCTTCAATTTCTCTTTGGTCTCAGTATTCTCGGCTTGCGACGAAGATACGGCCTCAATATTCTGCTGCTGAATTTCTTCGTACACTTCGCTTCGAAGGATCTTAATATCCTTAGGTGCCTCGATTCCTATTCTCACCGTGTCTCCTGACACCGAAACGATTGTAATCTCAATATTATCCCCGATAAATAATTTCTGATCGACTTTCCTCGAAAGTACCAGCATCAGCCCACAGCCCCTTCCTTTATACCTTCTTGAGCATTCTGTTGAAGCTCGGCGAATAAAGGCTGTCTGGATGAGTATTGATCGTCACAAAGAATCAATTGTACACCTTTACCCGTACGGCTGTTGATGATAATGGGTGCACGCAGATTGATCGTGGTCTTATTCATGTCACTCTGACAAAGAGTGAGTATAGCCCAGATATCAATAGTATCCTCTGCGGTGACATCTAGAATATCCACTTCCTCTGTTCCCAGCTCTACCTGTAGCAGATAGTCCGGAAATAAGGCCTGGGGCTTAAAAAGAATAAAGCCGGCCTCTTCATTTTCAGTCGAAATAAGATTAGCTAACAGAGAGTCTTCTTCCTCGATGAGTGTAAAATGGTGATAAGATTCAAACCCTGGAATCCCATTCGGAAAACGAATCAAGGTATCTTTTTGTTTTTTACTCAAAGTATCAACACTCCTTACAGGACAAAAATGTCTTTATTTTTTTTGGTCAAATATCTGACCAACGGCTTCGATCTTTAACTCTGGTCTTTGTTCCAAATAAACTCTTACAGCAGGAAATTGGTAATTGTCGACAGTCACCTTCCCATAATCAACATCAACTGATACATCCCCTGGTTGTGTCTCAAGATTTAATGTCCCAGGTTGTCCATAGATTCGTATTGCAGCTATGGGTTGTATGGTTAAGTCTTTATAAGGCGACTCATTGAATCGGGAAACAATCTCAGCCACCGACAGTTTATTTTCAATGGCGGCAAAAGACTCTCCCATCGCCACACTTTTCTCTAAGCCAGCGATATAATCCGATTTAGCCTGCTCAACAAAGGCATTTTTAATGTATTCAATACCCCCATAACCAATGGATTCGAGCATAGGGGAATAATCGATCTCGATATCGGGATCGGTCCGGGTCATTTGGATTTGGGGAGGAGCCTGGTTGATTTTGATTTCGGGCTTTTTGATATTAAGGTCAAAGTTGGCGTCCTTAATATCAAGTCCTATCTTTCCCCAGGTCTGTTGAATCCTTAGATCAATCATAACGTGCACCTTAGTGATAATCGTTATACACTATCTCATAAAATCGATCAGCGAGGGCTGAATAATCTGTGCTCCCACAGAAAGGGCGGCTTTAAAGACATTTTCCACGGATTTAAACTCCATGATAGCTCCCGCCATATCAACATCTTGAATATCGGAGAGATTCTTCTTGGAAATGTTAATGCTATTATCTAGCTGATCAGTGATAACATACATCCTGTTCGTCCTCGCACCCAGCTCTGAGCGTAGTTTGAGCAAGTTGTCCAGATGAGAATCAAGTTTTCCGAGAGATTCCTGAATCTTTTGATCACTATCAGGGTAATGTCCATAGAGGGCTTTGCTTAAAGTGTTCAGTGTTCCAAATAAATCGGATTCTTGGCTAACTCCGTCGACTTCAAAAAGATCGACACCACCGATGGAAATCGGGATAGTCAAGTTCGGACCAACCTCAAATTCCATAATCTTATTATTCCCGTACCAAGATGTAGGGACAGCCGGTGGGGCATCGCTGATTTCAAAATCGGATGTCGATCCGATATTAGCCGGCCCCAGCGCAGGGTAATTGACATTGATCGTTTCCCCGGTGGCGGTGTTCCCCACGATTATTTCTCCCGAAGTGGCGGGCGGGACGGTACTTGTCCCGATAATAGTAGATGGGCCGGCAGGATTTATCTTTTCCAAGGTAATATCGTAGTTGACCAGATCAGCGTTCAAGACGATGTTGATCCTGTAACTGGCCCCTGCTTCGAGGCCGGTTCCTAAATCCTCGTCTGCAATACTGCTGATACCGGTTCCATTTTCATCAAATGTTCTATTGACAACTGTCCTGGTCGAAGAATAATTATCCAGCGGTGCCTGATCAATCTTTGTCCCGCTAAAAATATATTTGCCATTCACCTGGCTATTGGCTGCGATCTGGAATTGAAGGGCCAGTTGGTCAATCTCCTTGGCGATTTGGGAACGATCATCCGCGGAGTTGGAGCCATCAGCCCCTTTAACTGCTAGTTCCCGGATCCGATGCAGCATAGACGTCATGTTACCGAGGATACTTTCTGTGCTTTCCATATAGGCGAGTGCCTCACTGGAGTTCTTCTTCCATTGTTCCATCGAGGACACGGTACTCTTGATACGTAAGGCGGTCTCAATACCAACAGGGTTATCAGAAGGCTTAGTGATAGATTGACCGGTTGAAATCTGATTATGGATCAGTGCCATCCGCAGATTGGATTTCTCCAGATTCTTAAGCATATTGTTACTGAGCATATTATTGGTGACGCGCATCTTCTAACCCCCTTTACCTCGTCATACCCATACCCAGAATCTTATCAAATAAACTATCTAAGATCGTAACCACTCTGGCTGCCGCACCATAACTTTTCTGAAACCGGATGAGATTGGTCATCTCTTCATCCAGAGATACACCGGATAAAGATTCTCGCTGGTTCTCAAGATAGTTAACCAACACCGATTGTCCCTCCGACATCCGTTCGGCTTGCTGTACATTGACCCCAAGTTTAGAAATCATTGCACCGTAATAGTCTCCGATTGAAGATGATCCTAAATTTGTCGGTATAGTGCTGGTACTGTCGATAGCTAAAAGTCCCTTCCACCCTTGAGACAGTGAAGCGATTTTAAGCGCAATGCCGGTATCTCCGACTTCACCAACAGCACCGGTAATTATCTTACTAGGATCCAACTTGATAGCTTCATTGAGTTTGATCGTTGAAATATCGATATCGGTTGTAGTTCCATTTTGGTCCGTAAAGAAATTGATCGCAGGCGGATTAACTGATGAATGGATGGTGTTGACCGCTTGTGCGAGAGACTTAACCATTTGATCCAGCTCTCCGCGATAATCTTCGATGAAGATGTCTCTGATCTCCATATTGGCTTTAAGTGTCCCCATCTCTGAACCGAGGTCAACATAATTATCACCGGACATACCATTGCTGAATCCAAGTATAGCACCGCCGCCATCCAGAAATTCAATGCTGGAACTTTGCCCTGTTGTACCGGAGCTTAGAACTAATTTGCCCGATTGGAAGCTTACTTCCACATTAGCTAACACAGGATCTGCGGGATTATGAGCCCGAATCGCATTGGTCAGATTAGTAGCCAAAACATCATAGGTGTTGGGGGCCGTTCCATAGGTTCCCACGGCAGCCACCGATGTTAAGTCGATATTGTTATAGGCGACTCCGTCTATCTCCAGACTGACTGTCGATAATCCAGAGGCATCCGTGGTTGTCCCTAAGGTGTTCCCTTGTACAAATGCATGGTCAGCCCATACAACCTGACTGACATTATTTAGATTCGGAGGAGGGTAGACCAAGTATCTTACAGCCTGATCATCCACCAGAACATTAGCTGGATCAGCATCATTACCAATGATAACTTTGAAATTACCTACAATTCTGTCAGTGAAAGTAGGATCTTGCGTCTCGACAACTCTCACCGGGACAAGCTTGGACAGTTCATCCACAAGAGCATCCCTGGAATCCTTAAGATCATTGGGATTATCCCTGGCGACCTCAGCCCTTTTAATCTGAACATTAAGAGTCTTAATTTGCCCGGCAATATCGTTGATTTTATTAATTATTAAACTAACGGATGCATCGAGGTCACTTTTTAGATCTACAAGTTGTTGGTTAATATGATGAAAAGAGTCAGACAATGTCATAGCTTTTTCGATGAGAACCGAACGCGCACCCGAGTTTTGAGGATTGTTGGCCAGATCACTCCATGAGTTCCAAAAACCATCCAGGTCATTATGCAGACTGTACTTTGAAGGCTCATTCATACTTCCTTCTATCAGTTCCAAAGCTTTACCCCTTTCCGCCCAATACTCATGCTTTGAGGTCTCCCAGCGGAACTGCCGGTCAATATAATTATCTCTGGCACGTTGTATACTATTTAACGTAGAGCCAGCTCCTAAAGTCATATCCCTGCCGCTGGCCTTTAATGTCAGGGGCGTAGCCGCCTGAATATTAGCTAGTTGCCGGGTATAACCTTTCGTATTTGCATTGGAAATATTATGTCCTGTAATATCAAGTGCCGCCTGGTTAGTGGATAATGCCCTTGTTGCGATTTGTAACCCATAAAACGATGAATACATACGCTTAGCTCCTTATAGTCCTTAATCGGACTGTAGATTTAAGAATATGAGTTGTTTATAAAAAAACAAAAAGCCATTGAATTTTACTCTCTGTAATATTAATCGGCTTTTAGTCTTTTTTCTTTAATGTTTTCTTTTATATTACCTCTTTTGAATACTTTTATCGATTAAATACTTTTATCGATCAGGCTTATTTGATTCTTCTTTTTAACTGCTTTTTCAGTGGGGTTAGAGTATGTGCCTCGCATTTCATGGGTTAACGTTTCAATGGTGAAATTTACTAAACCAACGGCACTTTCCAATAGTTTGGTATTGATCTCATGCAGATCCCTAAGATCAGTAATTTGCTGTTCCATTTCTTGACGGACATCCTTCAGTACAGGGTAAGCTTCTTCAAGATCACCCAAAGTAATATCCTCAGCCCGTTTTCCCATCTCCTTGCCAAAAAATTCTGCCCAGTGAAGTCTTTCCTCTTCTAAACGGCTGACTTCGAGCAGAATTTTTTCCTCCTTGACGGTAATGACTTCTATTTCTTGGATTTTATTATCCACCAGTGCTTGTTTTTTTTCCTTTTCCAGTTGCGTTAATTGTCTGTAACATTGAATTTGCTTCTTAAGATTACTCTCAAAATTTTCGAGTATTTCCGCCACTCTATTTTCCTCCCATCTTATCTGGGGACAGCATGCTGGCAGCGATTGATTCAGCATCAAGATTAAACTCGCCACGGGCGATCTGTTCAGCAAAGGCTTTAACCTTGTCTTCTCTGACATCGGGAAGTTCTTTAACCTTTTGAACCAACTTCTGATAAACCTGCCCGTTTTCAGAAACTGCAAGCTTATCGTATTCAGAATCCTTTTGATTCTTATTAACTGGTGCTACCCTTGTAGAAGCTTGAACACTTCCAATGGGAGATATTGAAGTTCCGTCTATTTTCATGACAATCACCAACCCGGTTATATATTATAAATGTTTTATTCATTCACACTTGTATTATCGGCAAGCCAGGGATTCGCCTGAAAAGGCATAAAAGATAATTGTGTTAAATTATCTTTTGTTATCTCTATAAAACTCCCGATATCTCCCTTTCTTGCCTCAATCTATTTTGATTTGGAATTATATTACCCTTTTATTCTACATCAACAAAATCAATATAAGCTATAAGCAAAAAATCTTGGGTAACATCGTCAGAACCCAGTCAGATAAATTTCTAGTATAATAGTAAAATATTCCCTAAAAATAAAATTTTTATTTTTTCGAATAAAAAACAATTATTTCCTAAAAAAAATAAAAAATTTTACGTTATTAATACTATAAAGAAAAGTTCATATTGAAATGACATTATATAAATAATGAACTACATTTATCAGGACATAGGAGGAGAGATAGGTTTAATGGATATTACGACGATTATTGGTATTATCATAGGCTTTTTTGGCATCATTATGGGATTTATCCTGGAAGGCGGTCACGTCAGTTCTCTTTTCGCTCTATCACCGGCTCTGATTGTTATCGTTGGTACGATGGGAGCGGTTGTCGTTGGTATACCCCTGGAGGAAGTTAAAAAACTCCCACAATGGGTTAAGATTGCATTTACAAGTCAATCCTTTGGAGTAGAGCAGGCTTACCATACCTTAGTGCGTTTTTCTGAAAAAGCCCGCCAGGAAGGTCTTCTCAGCCTGGAGCAGGAATTGGAAACCGTCCAAGATAAATTTACCAAACAAGGGATGCAGTTAGTGATTGACGGAACGGATCCGGAAATCACCCGAAATATTCTAGAGTCTAATATCACGGTCTTAGAAAACAGGCATAAAGTAGGTATTAGCTTTTTCGAAGCCGCTGGTGGCTATAGCCCTACCCTTGGTATTATTGGTACCGTTATGGGTCTGGTCCATGTTCTCGGTAACCTCAGCGACCCTGACAGTCTGTCCTCCTCTATCGCGGCTGCCTTTATCGCCACTCTCTATGGTGTTTGCTTAGCCAACTTAGTCTACCTGCCCATTGCGGCCAAGCTTAAGATTAAAAACCAATTGGAAGTACAGACCAGGGAAATGATTCTGGATGGAATCATTTCCATTCAGGCTGGTGAAAACCCAGCAATCCTTAAAGAAAAACTTAAAACCCATCTCGGTTATTCCCCTGATAATAAATCCCAGGAAGAATTAGAATAAGAGCGGTGATGAAATGGCAAGAAAACACAAAGAAGAAGGTCACGTCAACCATGAACGTTGGTTAATTACATATGCTGATTTAATCACTCTGCTCATGATATTTTTTATTGTCATGTATTCCATGAGTAAAGTCGATGCCGCTAAGTTCAGAGCCATAGCTGAGTCTTTAAATGTTACACTTGGAGGCGGAACTCCAGCTCAAATTGAGCTGGCCACTTCCCCTTCCGGCCCTTCCATCATCGATAGTGGCAGTCCTCAACAAAATTCCCAAACACACGGTCCTGATAGCAAGCCACCGGTCAATCCCCAGTCTAATCACCCTGAGGATAACCAAGGTGAAGGCAACGGAAAAAAAGATCTTGAAACCCTCACCATCGAAGGTATCAAGGCCAAGCTGGATCAATTTGCAGCTGAAAACAACATTCAGACCAAACTGGTCTCCTCAATCGAAGAAAGAGGCCTGGTCGTCAGTATACAGGATACGTTACTCTTTGCCAGTGGTTCGGACGAAACAACACCCACTGCTCGGAGTATCTTAAAGAAAATAAGCACAGTTCTTGCCGCTTCTCCCAATTATGTTAAAGTCGAAGGTCATACTGATAATCTTCCTATCCATACCGCTAAATTCCCGAGCAATTGGGAATTATCCGTACTTCGGGCCACCAATGTGCTTCAGATCCTGGTCAAGGAAGGCGGTATAGACTCCCAAAGGCTTTCAGCCACCGGCTATGGTGAATACAGGCCTATTGCCGATAACAATACTGAGATGGGACGGACTCATAATCGACGTGTTGACCTGGTCATCCTGCGTTCCAAATATGAGCTGGTCGAACCAGGAAGCGGTAATCCTTAATACGCCATCTCTTTTACCAGATCATAAAGCATATTGCTCGCTGTCTGCAGCTTTTCTTCGTTAATAATGGATATATCATCTTCGGGCGTGTGGTTTTTGGATAACCATTCCTTACTAAGCATGGTTACGGCCGGTATACCCGTATGTTCAAATGATACTTCGTCACTGTGGTGCCCTTGTGGGGATACCCGTTCTACTTGTGCATTGTTCTTTTCTGCCGTTTTCTCGATTTGTTTAACTAAAGGACTGTCTCCGGTTGACCAAAGAATAAAGTCCTTATTTTGACCATTGCCGACGGTATCATAATTAATCAGTGCTTTGATCTGAGAAAGAGGAATTATGGGATTTTTGACGAAATGTTTAGAGCCTAGAAAACCCATCTCTTCTGCACTCCAAAATACCGCGACGATATTAAGCTGAGGTTGTTCCCCTTGCAAGGAGTCGCTGACCAGACGACGCATAACCTCAAGTACACAACCTACGCCGGAGGCATTATCATTGGAACCGGCATACAGCTTTTGCTGGTAGATACCGAGATGGTCATAATGAGCTGAGATTATAATGGTTTCTGCATTATTCTTGCCCTTGATCCCCGCCAAAATATTGGCAGCTGGTACTCTCAAACTGTCCGATTCATCCGGTCGGAAAAGAGCCCTGCCATTGATCAATCTTTCTTGCATGGAGGGGATGGAAAACATCTGCCAGTATCTATCTTCACCGAAAGTTTGAAGCTGGAGTAATTCCAGCTGTTCCTGAATATAGACCAGCGCTCTGGTCTCGCCAGCTGTTCCGGCTCTGCGTCCTTGCATATTGGGATGACTTAAAGCCTCGATATCAGTTAGGGCCTTCTTACCAAGGATCTCCGGTGAAGGTCGTTTAGAATCCTTTCCGACTGAAGAAGGAAGCTGAAGGCTGACGGAAGGCGTTCCCAGCAGATAATCCATCTTCTGGCCCCAGGATTTAGGCAAGGCCGTCCAGGGAAGGATAAAAGCTCCTAAACCAGCACATATTTTCAGGAAAGTTCGGCGTAAGATCATTATTTTCTATCCTTTCATGGAGGAGTAACGATGTCCTTAAGAGTGAATAACTCGGGTCAACCCAAATCAATCAATCTGGAAGTACAACAGTCCTCAGAAAAAAAGGGGGCTGACTTTAGCACTATTTTATCACATACCCGCCAGTTGCAGAGTCAAGAACTTGAACTTTTTCTCAATCGTTTGGAGCAGCAAGGCAAAAAACTTTCTGAAACAATGTCAGTTCATGACTTGATCGAATTCAAGAATATGGTAAAGAGCTTTCTCAAGTCCACCTTGGGAAAAAGCAGAAACATGCAAGAAGAAACCATCTGGGACTATCGAGGTCAACCTAAAGTAATGGCCAGAGTAATCAGGATTGATCGAGCTTTGGAAGAACTGGGAGAACAAGTTCTTTCCTCCCAAGCTGAACCTCTTAAGATTCTGGCCAAGATCGACGAGATCAAGGGACTCATTATAGACTTTTTCGCTTAAATAAGGAGGAGCTAACTTGGCAGGTTATTCAGGTTATTCAGGTTATTTCGGAACTATCAATGACTATGAGAAATTTGTAAAAGCCTTTCAGGGTGTCAGTGGTCTTGATCTTAACTTTTATAAAGAGAACCAGATGAAGCGTCGAATTAATAATTTCATGACCACTCATGGTTACAATGATAATTATACTGACTTTCTAAAGGCCATAGACAAAGATCATGTGCTTTATGATGCTTTCTTCAAACATTTGACCATCAATGTCACTCAGTTCTTTCGTGATGCCAAGCTGTGGGATGTTTTCAGAGAGAAAATCATCCCTGAGCAGGTGAGTACGAAGACTTCTTTGAAAATATGGAGCGCCGGCTGCTCAGCCGGGCAGGAAGCCTATACCATGGCCATGATCCTCACTGAATATTTCCCAAATGTCCGCTACACGATCTTAGGAACAGATATTGATGTTAATGTATTAAAACAAGCCCGGGGAGGCATTTATGAAGAAAGAGATTTTGTCAGTACCCCAAGTACCTTTTTTGAGAAATACTTCACCCCTGCGGATAAGAAATATCAAATCAAAGAGACGTTGAGGAAAAATGTATCCTTTAGTGAACAAAATCTTTTAACCGATAAATTTGAACGTGGATTTGATATTATCGCATGCCGTAATGTAGTGATTTACTTCACTGATGAAGCCAAGGATATCCTGTATCAAAAATTTACCGAATCCTTAAACAACGGTGGCATCCTTTTCACTGGCAGCACCGAACACCTCTTCGGTAAAACCCATCTGGGCTTAAAATCAGTATCATCCTTCTTCTATCAAAAGCAAAAGTAATAAAAAGGCAAAGATCAACAGCTCATCTTTTTCCACTTAGGTTTTGTATTATTGGAATAAAGACCATTATAGAATAATAAAAACAGACCGTGCCAAGTTTAATTATAATGCTGGGCACGGTCTTTGTGTGTTGTTACATCGTTAACACCAGGAGCCGTAACGTGACTTTCCTGAAATTACCTCAAAAACATTCTTTACTGCGAACATATGTTCTGATATAGTGTATATACTATATCAGAACATATGTTCTTTCACCCTTCAGGTTTAAGCCTGGCATGAACTCACACGCAGAGGGAGATTCCAAATGGCGAAGCGTATTATCTTTCATATCGATGTCAATTCAGCCTATCTCTCCTGGGAAGCTGCTCATCGTCTGCAGCACGGCGATTCTCTGGACCTGCGGACTATCCCCTCAGCGGTTGGCGGAGATCCGGAAACCCGACGGGGTATTATCCTAGCCAAGTCTATTCCTGCTAAAAAGTTTAAGATCCAAACCGGTGAAACCCTCTTTTCAGCCAAGATGAAGTGTCCTGAAATCGTGATTGCCAGCCCCAATTATACACTTTATCGTCAATGCAGTCTGGCACTTAAAGATGTTCTGGAGAATTACTCACCTTTAATCCAACAGTATTCGGTTGATGAATTCTTCCTCGATTACACCGGTATGGAAAAAGTACTGGGTGATCCTGAACAAAGAGCTTACGAGATTAAAGAAACCGTCAAAGAAAAACTGGGTTTTACCGTCAACATCGGAATCTCCTCTAATAAGCTTTTAGCTAAGATGGGTTCTGAGCTTAAAAAACCGGATAGGGTTCATACTCTTTACCCTGAGGAAATTGCCGTTAAAATGTGGCCCCTTCCCGTTGAAGAGCTTTTCGGCATCGGTAGAGCCACATCCCGTAAACTCAGAGACAGAGGAATCCGCACCATCGGTGAAGTTGCTTCCCAGGATCCCGGATATTTGAAGCGATTCTTAAAGAGTTATGGTCTATTACTCTGGAATTATGCCAACGGACGGGATGACTCTCCGATAAGAGAAGAAGGTTCCATTCCTGTCAAAGGTATGGGCAATTCTACAACTATCCCCTTTGATGTTGAGGACAGCCAGACCGCTCACCTCGTTCTGCTGTCCCTGGCTGAGACGGTGGGGATGCGGCTTAGACAGGATGCCTTCTGTGCCAGCCTTGTGGCCATTTCCCTTAAAACCAGTGAGTTTTTGTATTCTTCCCATCAACGGAAACTATATCTGCCCACGGATTGCACCTCCGTAATCCATGGCACCGCCTGTGAACTATTCGATGAGCTTTGGCAGGGTGAGCCTATTCGTCACCTAGGGATCAGGGTTTCGGAGTTATGCAAAAATGATCTCTTTCAGCCGTCTTTATTTGAAGAAGATTTAGAAAGGCAAAGACGTATCGATAAAGCGATAGATACCATTAGGCTTAAATACGGTTCTCATGCTGTTTTTCGCTCCGCCTTTTTATACAGTGGCTTAAACGCCTTAAGCGGAGGAGTCATTGACTCGGAAGACTACCCGATGATGAGCAGTATTCTCTAACCTGGAATCAGTAAAAAACGTAAGTGCATACTGTTGCAAACTAAAACGAACCTGCTTTAAGCAAGTCGGAAGAAGGTGATACTTCATGAAAATTTATATGCAGCCCATTGAATCCATTGTCTGGTTTAACCGTGATGGTATCCCCCATCCGATTAAGTTTCGGATCCTTACCGAAGATAAGACCTACAAGACTATTAAAATTGAAAATGTTATTACCCGGAGTGAAGAAAAAGCAGCGGGCAACCGGATGCTGATCTTTCGCTGCCAAGGTGAGGTGAATCATGTGCTTAAGGTATTTGAACTCAAGTATGAAATTACTAGCTGCAAGTGGTACTTATATAAAATATAGCATCAGCTTTTCTTCTTTGAATTTCTGGGTTTACGTATTTCCTCACGCTCAATAGTCTGAATGCTTTTATCCGATACAGGCTAGCGAGTAAGTTCATAATCTTTGACTCTCCTTGCACCTCTGCCATTTCTTTTAACCAAGCAGGTATAGTCAGATTGGTTTTCACTGCCCTGTTGTCCAACTCATTTCTAACAAGGTCAGGAAAAACAGTAACAGGAGATACTATATTTCCAGCTGCTGTTTCTGGATCAACTTGAGGCGTTTTAGATGGAATCGGTATTCCATCCCCATCCTTTTCCATGCCATATATATGCAAGCCTAATGCTTCAGCAGCTTGCTTCTGTGATTTTTCTATTTGCATACAAGAAACCCAAGAATACTACTTGCTATTCCTCAATGAATTTTTTATTATTATACGTGGTGTAAATTGCCAAAATTTCCTATAAATTAAAATATACAATAGGCGAACAAGTAAGTTATTTTAAGATGCCTGAAAATTTATTAAGAACGGAGAGAATCTATGCTCAAAAAGAAATCAAAGGTAATACTGGCCTGCATTAGTATTCTTTGTGCGGTTGTACTTATTTTTTTTGGTGTAATCTCCAATATGCCGCCCTCTAAATTTAGTGCACCTCATCTTCTTTTTAATAAACAAACAATATCTCCTTTTCGCACCGTTATGGAGCATTTTGGCAATGTCGTCACTTGGAATGATAGAGAACATATCATGACAATCGAAAAAGACACCAATGCCTTTACCATCAATATCGAAACCGACCGCGTCCAAGGTATTCCTATCTTTATCAACGGCAATTATATCGGTAAAACACCGCTGACGAAGAAATTGCTGGAAGGTAAATACATCATCGTCTCCAGGCCCCCCTGCCATGTCGGCTCCATCCGCTACCTGACGCTTAAAACCGGGGACAAGCGCGACAAGCAAATTGTTTTGCCGACAGATCAAAACACTTACCAAGAATTTTTGGATAAAATCTTAAGCTTGGGTTACCAGCCCATAAGGGTCATGGATTATTATAATCATGTCTCCTATAACAAAAAAACAATTGTTATGCGGCACGACGTCGACGATTCGGCGGCCGTAGCCCTGCAAATGGCTAAAGCGGAGCAAGCCAAAGGCATAAAAAGCACCTATTATTTCCGCTGGAAAACAGCCAATCCTGAGGTAATCAAAGCCGTTAAGGCCATGGGCCATGAGGTCGGCCTGCATTATGAGACTTTGGCCACATATTCCAGGGAACACCATATTACTTCAGCCGATCAGATTACACCTGAAATACAAGCGGTCTTAAAGCAGAATCTCAAATCGGAAATAACAGAATTTAAACAAAAATTTGGGGAAATGTATACGCTTTCTTCTCATGGTGCCGAAGAAAATATTAAACTTAAAGTGACAAATTATCAGGCCATATTTAAGGATCGAAATCCCGGTGACTTCGGCGTTCTTGGAGAAGCTTATGGTGAAATCATCAAGCACTTTACTTATATGAGCGATGCCGACGGTATTTGGGATCCCTTCCCTTACCCCAGATTAGAAAAAGATGAAGGTCCGTTTTATATTCTCATTCACCCTATTTCCTGGAAAGCCAGTTTCTAAACCGGTATCGAACCTAACGCATTTACCGGTGCGACTGTCACTTGACATTTGTTTTTATTTGTATGGAGGCTGTTTTATTTGCTCCATACTTCTATCAATCATATCTTTTAAAATCATATTGATTGTCTTTAATGTCTTTTTATCCTGAGTTTGCCAATATAAATAGTCTTCCCAAGCTTCATCCGACCATATCTTATTCATCATCTACCTCAATCAAATCATGAACAGTACCCTTACCGGCATTTAGGTTTGTTATGGATTTTCTTAATCTTGTCAAATTGGTTTCGCTATAAAAGTAATCATCATTAACAATTAGGTCGAAAGGTATTCCATGTTTTCGAACAACTGCTCTGGCAAAAACATTAAAGGCAGTTGTCATATTCAAACCCAATTCGGTACATATATCATCGAAATTCTTTTTCAGTTCCTCATCCATACGAATATTGATAAACTTTAAATAAACTGTATTTTATTCTTTGAAATAATTCATAGCATTATCTAATTTATCAATATTATTCTAATTATCTATAATATTTCTATTATCTATTCCCACTCAGCTAATCCAAGCTTTTACTAAACATATTTGTTTAGTTTAAATTCGCGGGGTCTAAACCCACCGCCTTTAGGCGGTATACGCTTTAAGCCTTAAGAAAACAGAAGGGGCTGGACATACTAAACTCCAAAAGGAGAAAAAGTATGCCGGCAGAATAT
>CAYZDF010000033.1:0-32776 GCA_964477085.1 uncultured Gracilibacteraceae bacterium
TCTATCTATTATTGCCAAAGAATTAAAACCCTAGGCTTAGTTTTCGGGTCTTTAAGGTTAAATAAAGTTAAAAAGGGCCTGAGCCCTTTCCAACCTTACTGGTCAATGTCAACAATTACCCTGCGGCCATCCTTGACTGCAGCGGCCTTAACAATAGTACGAATAGCATTAGCGATCTTACCTTGTTTACCGATAACTTTGCCCATATCCTCTTGAGCAACTGTTAACTGAAGATGAACAGTACGCTCTGTTGTATGTTGGGCAACGATTACCTGATCAGGATTATCCACCAAAGCTTTGGCTAATACTTCTACAACTTCCTTCACAGGAGTCACCCCCATGCTTACTTGGATTTATGAAATTTCTCCATAATTCCAGCTTGACTGAGCAGGGATTTTGCAGTATCTGAAGGCTGTGCACCTTTAGTAAGCCAATCCAACGCTCTAATCTCGTCGACCTTAATCTCATGAGGATTTTTAGTAGGATCGTAATAACCGATCTCCTCAATCGCTCTTCCGTCACGGCGGGATGCGGAATCGCATACGACAAGACGGTAGAAAGGATTTTTCTTAGCACCCATACGGCGCAGACGAATAGTTGTTGCCATGATTTCACCTCCTCAGCAAGGTATAGATGAGTAAAATACAAGTAGTAGTTAAGGATTGAGAACTTGGATACTATAATGAACGAAACATCGGTGTGTTAAGCGAAGTCCAAACTGAATTGTTTTAGAGACCAATGTCAGTTTGTTCTAAAAGGGAAATGGAAGTTTAAAAAGAGATTTTTTACCCTGTCCGCCTTTTTTCCCTTTCTTACCTTTCTTCGTACCACCCTTGCTCCCCGGACCTCCCATACCTGGCATCCCGGAAAGCTGTTTCATCATTTTCTTGGTTTGTTCATATTGCTTAAGAAGCTTACCTACATCCTGTACAGATGTTCCGCTTCCTTTAGCAATTCTCTTCTTACGTGAATCCTTGATAAGAATAGGTTTCCTTCTCTCCTCCGGCGTCATAGACTGAATAATGGCCTCCACCCTGTTGAATTCATTTTCATCGATCTGGACATCTTTAAGTTGTTTACCCATGCCGGGGATCATTTCTAAGATTGAAGAAAGTGGTCCCATACTTCGAAGTTGTTTAATCTGATCGAGAAAATCATCTAAGGTTAATTCCTGCTTACGGATTTTCTCTTCCATCTCTTTAGCTTTTTTTTCGTCAAAGCTTTGTTGTGCTCTTTCAATCAGGGTCAGGACATCTCCCATCCCTAAAATCCTGGAAGCCATCCGATCGGGGTGGAACACTTCCAAAGCATCGATCTTTTCTCCCATACCTGCAAATTTAATGGGACAACCTGTTACTGCTTTGACAGAAAGCGCAGCCCCGCCTCGGGTATCTCCGTCTAATTTGGAGAGTATGACACCGTTAAGCCCTAATTGATTATTGAATGTTTCCGCCACATTGACCGCATCTTGTCCGGTCATGGCATCCACAACGAGCATGATTTCGTGAGGTTCAACCTTTTCTTTAATGTTAGAAAGCTCATCCATCAATTCTTCATTGATATGAAGTCGACCCGCCGTATCAATGATGAGGACATCATTACCATTCTTCCGGGCGTGTTCCAGACTGTCGCCGGCAATCTTGACAGGTGATATCTGCCCTTCTGAGAAGACGGGAACTTTAATCTGTTCCGCAAGTACCTGCAACTGTTTAATCGCAGCAGGACGGTAGATATCACAAGCAACAAGTAAAGGTCGCTTACCTTGCTTTTTCAATAAGTTAGCCAGTTTGGCTACATGGGTGGTTTTACCCGCACCTTGCAGCCCTACGAGCATAATGACGGTAGGAGGTTTGGATGAGATTTGAATCTTGCTCTCGCTTCCCCCCATGAGTGCAATCATCTCTTCATGCACAATCTTAATAACCTGTTGTCCCGGGGTAAGTGATTCTAAGACTTCTTGTCCAATCGCTCTTTCTTTAATTCGAGATATCAGTTCTTTGACAACTTTAAAGTTAACATCTGCCTCAAGGAGAGCTACCCTCACCTCTCGCATTGCCTCATTGACATCTGCTTCTGTAAGCTTCCCTTTTCCCCTTAGACGTTTGAAAGTAGCCTGGAGTTTTTCGCTTAAGCCTTCAAACATTGCCATCCTGGCGTTCCTTCTTTCTTGGTTAAGATTATTCAACCACATTTATATATCAACATATAGCTCATTGTTGGGTAATGCAAACTAAGTATATCGCTTATTGTTTGGTTTCCTCAAGCCTATCTGAGATGATTTCCTCGATTCTAGCCTTAATATCCAGCTGTCGCAGCCATGCCTCTTCGTTGGCTACGTCCTCTCGTGTCACCTCGTCCAGCATCGCCTGGATACGGAGAAGCTTTTCTTTTTCCCTCGGTAATCTTAAGATAAGACCAAGCTTATATTCATAATATTCAAGGATTTTTTCGGTGCGCTTAAGTAAATCATGGACTGCTTGTCGGCTGATACCTTCTTCTTCTGCGATTTCAGAAAGGGAAAAATCTTGCTGATAGTACAGATCCCATATTTTTGCTTGCTTAGCTGTGAGTAACGGTCCATAAAAATCATATAATAAAGCTTTTTCAGCAATCTCTTTCATGACCAGTATCCTCAGTCTCCTGTAAAGTAATTTTGCTTTACACTAGAGTATTTTAGCTCTAGTTCAATATTTTGTCAAGGAAATGATGGGATGGATTTTATTAATGATAAAAATCATATAAAATAAACGGCTGAGAAGTAATCCTTCCAGCCGTTTTCATGAATATCTTTATTTAACAAGCATTTTAAGCAGGTTCACGGAATAAGGAGGAGCAATAATTCCTTTTTCCGTTATGATTCCTGAAATATATTTAGAAGATGTGATATCGAAAGCCGGATTATACACTTGAACTTCTTCAGGGACGATTGTAACTCCCATCAACATCCGAATTTCTTTACCTTCCCGTTCTTCGACAGGAATCTCATCTCCGCTGGACAATTTAAGATCAATCGTTGTGGTCGGTGCAGCAACATAAAAAGGAATTTCATGAACAGAAGCAAGAACTGCCAGACTATAGGTCCCAATCTTGTTGGCTGTATCACCATTGGCAGCAATCCTGTCTGCCCCAACGATCACCATATCTATTTTTCCCTGCTGCATGAGGTAGCCTGCCATACTGTCTGTAATGAGTGTATGCGGGATATTCTCTTGTAAAAGCTCCCAGGTTGTAAGCCTTGCCCCTTGTAGAAATGGTCGGGTCTCCCCGGCATAGACGTGAATTTTCTTACCTGACTCATGAGCCGCTCTGATGACTCCCAGAGCTGTACCATATTCAACTGTCGCCAAGGTTCCTGTATTGCAGTGAGTAAGAATATTGGCTTTCTCCGCAACGATGGTATTTCCATATTCTCCAATAAGTCTGTTCATACGACGGTCTTCTTCAGCAATCGCATTGGCCTCGTTGATAAGAGATTCCTTAACTTTGTTCAGCTCCTGATTTTGGAACTCTCTGAGTTTATCCTCCATCTTCCGTAAAGCCCAGAAAAGATTAACAGCAGTAGGCCGGGTACTTTCCAATACCCCCCGAACCTCATTCATGTGTTCAAGAAGTCCTTCTATATCACCTTCATACTTTAAGGCTCCCAGAGCAAATCCATAGGCAGCAGTGGCTCCGATGACGGGGGCCCCCCTGACTTCCATATTCTTAATAGCTTCGGCAACTTCCAGATACGTTCTGGCCTCACGGTATTTTTCTTCCAAGGGTAGTCTGGTCTGATCAAGGATGAGCAGATGATCACCCTGCCATTGAAGCGCTTTCACAATTTTACCGCCTTTCTAAAACAAACCTGCTTCCCTATTGCCGGTTGAGCAGTAACATCGTTGTTCTTTCTCCATGAATCTGCTGGTGCTCTCAATCAGTTGAGCTACAGTTCCTCCTAACATGTTCATAGTAGCGATTACTTCAGCATGTGTCAACGGTTCCTGGGATATTCCAGCTGCTTCGTTCGTCACAAGAGCCATCGTCGCGTAGCATAACCCTAATTCTCTGGCCAAGACAACTTCCGGAACTCCAGTCATACCAACCAGATGCCCACCCAAGATTCTGTACATCTCAATCTCAGCAGGCGTCTCAAATCGAGGACCTTCGGTACAGACATAGACTCCTCCCTCTTTCAGGTTAAGTCCCAGTCCTTTTGCGCCCATTTTAATAGTCTTTCGTAAGTCGGGACAGTAAGGTTCGGAAACATCCACGTGCAGTACGCCAAGCTCCCCGCCTTCAAAGAATGTCAGAGGGCGAGTTTTGGTAAAGTCCAGGAACTGATCCACGAGAACTATATCTCCGATTCTGAAGTCAGAAGATATGGAGCCTACTGCTCCCGTAGCAATGACTTTCTTAACACCCAGATCTTTTAAAGCCCAGATATTTCCTCTATAGTTTATTCGATGAGGAGGAACAGTGTGTCCAGCACCATGTCTCCTCAAAAAAACCATTTCTCTATTTCCTATTATTCCCGTTTGGAAGGGTACTGAGCCATAGGGTGTGTCTATGGTTAGTTCTTTCTTCCCTTCTAAAAAAAGGTTTTCTACTCCTGTACCACCGATCAAGGCTAAATCCAAGATTATTCCTCCTCAGATTTGAGAAACAGGGCATTAGCAAATTCTGTCGGTTCGAAAGGTCTTAAGTCATCGATCCCCTCGCCGATCCCAATCATTTTGACCGCTACTTTAGCTTCACCTTGGATCCCCAGGATCACGCCACCTTTAGCGGTACCATCTAATTTCGTCAGAATAATTCCAGAGACGTCTGCTGCCTCCTGAAAGAGTTTAACTTGTTGAATAGCATTCTGACCTGTCGTGGCATCCAATACCAATAAGACTTCATGCGGAGCCTCAGGAACCTCCCGTTCGATCACTTTTTTGATCTTGCTGAGTTCCTTCATTAAATTGACTTTATTGTGCAGTCTTCCTGCCGTATCAACGATTAAAACATCAATATCTCTGGATTTGGCGGCTCGGACTGCATCGTAAGCTACAGCTGCAGGATCAGCACCTTCCGTTTGTTTGATCACTTCAACGCCGGCACGTTCTCCCCATACTTCCAATTGTTCAATGGCCGCAGCTCTAAAGGTGTCCCCTGCAGCTAAAAGGACACTCTTGCCCTGAGCCTGGAGATTTCTTGCCAATTTACCAATGGTTGTTGTTTTACCCACACCATTTACGCCAACGACCAAAAATACTGTCAGTCCGCTCTTGGCAAAGGTTAAGGATCTCTCCTCACCCAGCAAATCAGTAATCAATTCCTTCAAAACATCTTTGAGTAGCAGCGGATCTGAGATTTTTCTTTCTTTGACTGCCTTACGCAGACCACTGACCAGGTCCAAACTCGTTGTCACACCGACATCAGACTGAATCAGAACTTCTTCTAATTCTTCATATAAATCTTCATCGATACGCCCAGCCCCCGTAAATATGGACTCAACTTTATCGACAAAACCTTGACGCGTTTTAGTTAGCCGCTCTTTTAGTTTACTAAAAATACCAGCCACAAATTGTTTCTCCTTATTTCTTCATATATTGAAATTTTAGCACATTTAGGTGTTACCTTCAAATCATACCGGAAATTCTTAAATCGCTGATGGCAATGGATCTCCTGTTTCCCTGTCCTCAAGTTCGACGGTCAGGAGTTTGGAAACACCGGATTCTTCCATGGTTATGCCATATAAACGGTCAGCAGACTCCATAGTACCGCGGCGATGGGAAATAACGATAAACTGAGTATGATCAGAGAGGGTATGGAGATATTGTACGAATCGCTTTACGTTAGATTCGTCTAACGCCGCTTCAATCTCATCCAACAGACAGAAGGGACTGGGTTTTACTTTTAAAAAGGCAAAGAGCAGAGCGATCGCCGTAAAGGAACGTTCTCCCCCCGACAGAAGAGATAATAACTGGGCTTTTTTCCCTGGCGGCTGAGCGATAATCCTAACCCCTGTCTCTAAAAGGTTATCGGGATCGTCTAATTGAAGTTCAGCATAACCCCCGTTGAATAACTGTTTGAATACCTCTCTAAATGCTTCATTGACAGCTTTGAAACCTTCTTCAAAGCGCTCAATCATACTCTTATCCAACTCACGGATCAGCCCTAACAAGGCATTACCTGCTTCAATAAGATCTGTTCTTTGTGCCGTCATGAACTCGAATCGTTTGACTGCCTCAGGATACTCTTCCAAGGCGGTGTAATTGACCGGCCCAAGTTCTTCGATCTGAGATTTGAGAAGAAGAATCTTTTCTTGCAGATAGTCTTTTCGCTCCTGACTCTGGTAAGTCTGTGCCTGATCCCAGCTCAGATTATACTCTTCTTCCAGTCTTATACGGCCGGACTCCCATTCCGTCTGCCAACGGGCTATACGTAATTCGTTCTGGTGAAGCTGCTGTTCCATCTCCTTAGCCTGACGTCGTTTGATCTGCAGCCCTTCTTCCTTGCGAATGGTTTCTGCAGAAAAAGCTTCTTTCTCTTTTCGAAGTTCAATTAAGTCAAACCTCTTCTCCTGAAGCTTCTGTGTCGTTTCCTGAATGCTTCTTTCAACTTCATCCTGTCCATCAATCAGTTCTTGTTCAAATTGACGAACGTTATCAAATTCCTTTTTCTTTTCCTTAATGAGGTCATTATTCCTTTGTAACCTCTCATTTTCTTCCCTGATAAGCTGACGGGTTTGATCCAGCTCTTGTTCCCAGCGAGCAACTTCAACCTTAGCCGAAGTTATTTCTTCAGATATGAGCTGAGCTTGAACATTCGTCTCTTTGACAAGGGTTTCAAGGCTGACTTGCTCTGCTTGCAACTCTTTAATCTTATGTTCGGATTCCCCGATACGCTGCGTTGTTGAAGTCAGTCTTTCTTCCAATCCTTTGATTTGGTCCTGTACATCAACAATCTGATATCGTAAAGTACATAAAGACTCGTCGATTCGTCCTTTACGATCTTCGATATGTTTTCTTTCCACAGCCAAAATCCCTTTGGCTTCATTTTGAGATTTAAGTTTTTCTTCGATGTCATTTTGATCCTGAACAAGTTGTTGAAGATCTTGCATAAGAGTGGTTCTTTGCTGCTTTTTGATCACGAGCTCGGCATTCAATTCGTCGATCTTTGACGTGATCTCTTCGATTTCCCTTGCTCTGCTTAAGAGACCGCTGCTCTGGCTTCTGGTACTTCCGCCCGTTAAGGAGCCTCCAAGGTTGACCTGATCTCCCTGTAGGGTAACCACCCTGACCCTGTACTGATTGGCTCTCGCAATATCAATCGCAGAATCCATGTTATCGGCAATGAGAATCCGCCCCAATAAGGATTCCATAACGTTATTGAAACGTTGATCATAGCTGACCAGATCGACCGCCAACCCTTGAAAGCCTTTATGGTTTTTCGTTTTGGGATCTATCGTCAATCTGCCGCCCTGAATGGCATCGAGGGGTAGAAATGTGGCTCTGCCATTGTTCGTTCTTTTCAAATAGGCAATACATTGCTTACCATCTTCAGTCTTTTCCACAATAATATTTTGGAGAGAGTTCCCCAACGCCGTCTCAATAGCAAGTTCAAACTTTGCCTGGACATCAATGTTTTCGGCCACAGTCCCATAAATCGACTCACATTTGATCTCCCCTTTGCGGAAAGCAAAGATAGTCTCTTTTACCCCTTTGTGATAACCTTCCAGGTTATCCTCCAAAGTTTGGATAGCATTGAGTCTTGCGCTGGCTTGATCCGTCCTACGCACTAAGGCATTAATTGTCTCATCAAACTTGAGCTGTTCTTGTCTTTTATTCTCAGATCCACATATTATGGTTTGTAATCGTTTATGTAATTCTTTTTCTTCATTTTCGATTCGTGTTCGTTCTGCTTCTATGCTTTGTATTTCTGCAAGGATGGTGTCTTTTTCTTCTTCTTTAGACCCGATATCCTGAATACATTGACCTTCCTGCTTCAGAAGGGTCTCTTTTCGATGCTCTATTTCTGCAAGCTCATTCGATAATTTACTCTTATAGGACAACTCCTCAAATATTTCTGTTTTTAATTCCTCTAAGCGTGATCCGCCACTTAAGTTTCTGAGTTCTGCAAGCTTAATTTCATGTTCGTCAAGTTTTTTCGATACTTCTTTCAGGTTATTTTGCAGAACAGCTTCCTTGCCTGTCAAGCTGGTAATTTTCATCTCGGATTGGATAATCTTTTCACTTGAAATACTTGACTCTTTTTCGAGACGACTCAGTTGCTCTTTGGCATATCCCTGTCGTTCTGACATCAAAGACAACTCATGGGATGCTTCTTTGACCTGATTCTCAAGTTCATAAACTTCACCCTGAAGGTTCTGAACTCTATCTTCTAATTGAGCAAGTTCGTATTTCCCCCTCAGGCTTTGGTTCTCTTCCTCCGCGATTTGCGTAGTGAAGAGCGTTAATTGGGTATTAAGATCTTCAATACCGGCTTGAGATTTAAATAGCTTTTGGTTAATATCTGAAAGCTCATTAACAATGAGTTTAATCTCTGTTTCTTCTAATTCCTGATTCAACCCTTTGCTTAGCCCTGCTACTTCTGCCTGTTTGGACAGAGGTTCCAACCGTGCTTCCACCTCGGCGATAATGTCACTCAGGCGTTCAACATTCTGCTTTGTCTCATCCAGTTTCTTGACCGCTTCTTTTTTCCTAAGCCTGAATTTACTGATCCCAGCTACTTCTTCTATCAGTAATCTGCGTTCTTCGGATTTAAGGTTCAAGATCTCTTCGACTCGTCCCTGGCCGATGATGGAAAAGCCCTCTTTTCCGGATCCGGTATCCATGAAGAGTTCCTGGATATCTTTTAAGCGACAGGGTGTCCGGTTAATAAAATATTGTCCTTCACCATCCCGGTACACTCGTCGGGTAATCACGACTTCATCATAATCTAAAGCAAAAAGACCTGAAGAGTTATCAAAAACAAGCGATACTTCAGCCATCCCTACCGGTCGACGAGCTGCGCTCCCCGCAAAGATAACATCTTCCATCTTGCTTCCTCTTAAGCTTTTGGCACTCTGTTCTCCCAAAACCCAACGCACGGCATCCGCAACGTTGCTCTTACCACTACCATTGGGTCCCACGATGACACTTAGCCCCGGCTGCAAATCCAACCGTATTTTATCGGCGAAAGACTTGAACCCTTGGATCTGGATCGCTTTCAGGAAAACTTCTGCAATTCTCTTTGCTGTCACTTCCCTTTACCCTCCCATTTCTTCAGAGCCAATCGGGCTGCATTCTGTTCAGCCTCTTTTTTTGTTTTGCCAGTACCTTTACCTTTGATATCCCCATCCACGTAAACTCCTGCGGTAAAAAGTTTATCGTGGTCAGGTCCTACTTCATCCAAAATCCTGTAGTTGACATCACAGTCCTCTTTTTGGGCTCTTTCTTGTAGCATGGTTTTAAAATCCCCGTAATTTCCTTCGTCAAGCTCCATTATTTCCGGTACCAGCATATCTAAAATGAACTTACGAGCTTTTTCAAAACCATACTGCAAGTATATTGCTCCGATTACAGCTTCAAGGGCATCGGCTATAATCGAAGATCGTTCTCTTCCTCCCGAAGATTGCTCACCTTTGCCTAAAAAAAGAGCTTGTCCCAGATTGATACTTCTCGCTTTTCGAGCAAGAGTGGTCTCGTTCACGACAGCAGCCCTCATCTTGGTCAGTTCCCCCTCTGGTTTTCCCGGGTAATTAAGATAGAGGTATTCACCCACAACAAAATCAAGGACAGCATCACCTAAGAACTCTAACCTCTGATTATTTTCCAAACCACAAGTGGAATTTTCAAATGTATAGGAAGGATGAGTAAGAGCGATACGAATTATATCACTCTGTGTGTTTTCAAATCCTAGTCGTCTGACAAGTTCGTTGATTTCATTTTTGGAGTTATCATCATTCTGTTTGTTTCCTTTGCTCAGGTAATATCTGTTATTATTCTTAGACATGGGATCACGCTCCCTTATTTATTACACGCGTTGAAAGCCCCGCAGTACAAATCAGGGACAATCCTGGCCAGCAGGTATGTCCCCTTTCCGTAATACGGGGCTTAAAAGCTTACTGGTTCTCTTTAACATATTTGACCACATCTGCTATGGTCTGAATGTTCTCTACCTCTTCATCGGCAATATCAAGGTTAAATTCTTCTTCAAGGGCCATCACCAGCTCAACGATATCCAGTGAATCTGCATTGAGAGCTTGGAAAGATGTAGTAGGAGTGATTTCTTCTTCATCTACCCCTAATTGATCAATTACGATTGCTTTTACCTTTTCATACACGTCCATTATTAGTTGCCACCCCCTCTCAGGTAAACTCGTGCTTCCCGTAAGTACTTTCTTCGGTTCTTAACATATTATCCTGAGGTATAAAACCTTTTATTCAGAATTGTACCAGTATTTATCAATATTGCAAGTAACTTTATGTTACAAGGACTTAATTTTCAGCACCTTTTTGTATTTCAGCCGCAATTCTTTCGATTATTCTTTGTTCGACACACTCTTTAGCAACCCTAATAGCATTGAAAATTGCTTTCTCTTTGGAACTGCCGTGACAGATAATACTTGTTCCATTAACCCCCAATAACGGTGCCCCACCGTATTCTGAATAATCCAAGGTATGAGCGATATCCTTCAACGCAGGCTTGATTAACAAGGCTCCCATCTTCCTTACCGTATTAGCCGTTATTTTTTCCTTGATAAGCTGGAAAAGAGAGGAAGCCATCCCTTCAATGGTTTTAAGAACGATATTTCCTACAAACGCATCACAGACAATAACATCTGCTCTGCCGTAAGGAATATCCCTGCCTTCAATGTTGCCAATAAAATTAAGAGAAGAACCCTTAAATAGGTCGTAGGCTGCCTGAACCAATTCGTTGCCCTTTCCCTCTTCACTTCCGATATTGAGCAAAGCAACTTTGGGATTCTTAATGCCAAGTATGATCTCTGCGTAGATACTTCCCATCATTCCATACTGGAGCAGATTTTCCGGTTTGGCGTCAGGATTAGCCCCTACGTCAATTAACAATTTACCTGCTTGCAGCGTCGGCAGGATCGTACCAATAGCAGGACGGTTAATCCCTTTAATTCGGCCTAAACCCAGTAAAGCTGTAGCCATCTGAGCACCTGTACTGCCGGCAGATACTAAAGCATCGGCATAACCTTCCTTGACCAGTCTGGTTGCTACGACAATGGAAGCATCCTTTTTCTTTTTTATAGCTGCTGCCGGATGTTCATCCATTTCGATCACTTCTGAAGCCTCATAGATTTCCATATTTGGCTTAAGTCTTTTAGCGGGGATATGGGCCATAATTTGATCGCCTTGACCGACCAGGATTATTTGGATATCAGGATAGAACTCAGCGGCTTTTAAAGCTCCCTTAACGATTTCAGCTGGAGCATAATCCCCTCCCATAGCATCAAGGACTATCCTCATACACACAATACCTCCTCTACATTCAGATTCTTATGTAAAACTCACAATTAGCAGAAAAAGCCGTTGAACTAAGATAAAGTCAACAGCTTTTGCCTTCAAATCAATCGAATTATTCACCCATGGAGATAACTTCTTTGCCCTTGTAATAGCCACAGCTCGCACAGATGTGATGCTGGAGCTTAGGTTTATGGCACTGGGGGCATTCCACAAGATTAGGAGTGGACAATTTGTCCATTGCCCTGCGCATGCGGACTCTTGATTTGGATTGTTTATTCTGATGAACACCCATTATTTACACCCCCTTATTCCACTTAGATAATATAGCCAAACGAGGATCAATTACCTCGTCAGTACAAGCACATGGACCCTCATTTCGGTCGGCTCCACACTGAGGACATAAACCCTTGCAATCTTCTTTACACATAAACTTCATCGGGATATGAAGTAATATATGTTCCAGAATACGTTCAGTGATATCGAACTCATCTTTTTCAAAGACGAAGGCATTATCTTCCTCATCAAGCTCAGAGAATTCAACAGGCAGCCATTCATCTTCGAATTCAAAATTCAACGGAAAAGGAAATCCCTTAATACAGCGGGAACAATTCACCCCAATGATAGTGGATACCTTCCCTTTAACTAAAAGTGACTTTCCGGTATTCACAACATCCAGCTGTATATCAAGAGGTTCCTGAAAGATATATTCTTCGTTTCCCAGCTGTAAAGACGGTAAATTCTCATGAAATTGAAATCTTTCTGAGCCACCTTCGCTTCTTCTCAGTTGTGCAACATTTACCCTCACCAGAAATCACCTCAATATACAACAACTGTTATTATAGTTATCCCCTTTTTCTTTGTCAAGAAAGGAGTTATATATTATATTTTGCTTACAATTTCTTCAGTATCTAGAGCAATCATAAGCTCCTCGTTGGTGGGGATAACGAGCACCCTGCATTTAGCGCCCCACTTGGAAATATCGACCTCTTGTCCGCTGGTTTCATTTTTTTCATCATCAATACTGACGCCCAAATAACCAAGAGTATCGCAAATACGTCTTCGAATTAAGGCTGAGTTCTCACCAAGTCCCGCAGTAAAGATTATTCCATCAACACCATCAAGTAAGGCCGCGTAGGCACCAATATATTTTTTGACATCATGGATAAAGACATCGATGGCCAATTGTGCCCTGTAATTACCTTCTTCTGCAGCTTTTTCCAAGTCTCTGAAATCACTGCTTAGTCCGGAAAGACCAAGTACGCCGCACTTTTTATTGAGGAAATCATTAACCTGAGCACCAGACCAGTTTTCTTTGTTCATAATGAAGGATACTATGGCAGGATCAAGGTCTCCGGATCGGGTTCCCATCATGAGTCCCTCCAGAGGTGTGAAACCCATTGAAGTCTCCAGGGACTTACCATTATTGATAGCCGTAATAGATGACCCATTGCCAAGATGGCAGCTTATCAGTTTTATTTTTTCAAACCTTTTTCCAAGAAGAGTCGCAGCTCTCTGACTCACATACTTATGTGAAGTGCCATGAAAGCCGTAACGACGGATTCTGTACTTCTCATAGAGTTCATATGGAATACCATACAGATAAGATTCCGGAGGCATGGTTTGATGAAAAGCCGTGTCAAATACGGCGACTTGGGGGGTTCCTGGCATCATCTTTTGACAAGCCATAATACCAGCCAGGTTAGCCGGGTTATGAAGAGGTCCTAATTCGATACATTCTTCAATAGCCTCAATGACCTCATCATTGATAAGAACAGACCCTGAAACTTTTTCTCCACCATGAAGAACTCTGTGCCCTACTGCATCAATCTCCGACAGAGAAGCTAAAACACCATAATCAGGATCTACAATTGCATCCAGGACTAATTTAATCGCTGCAACATGATTAGGCAAATCAGCAATAATGACTTCCTTTTCACCGTCTTTGGGGCGATGGGTAAGCATAGCTCCGGGAAGTCCGATCCTCTCAACAAGTCCTTTGGCTATGGGGTGCTGCGTTTCCATATCCATCATCTGATACTTGAGCGATGAACTTCCACAATTAATCACAAGAACTTTCATTGGCGACAACTCCTTTACTTCTCTTCCACCCTGTTTTTACAGATCTCTGTCTGCTTTCTTAAGTGTCGCTCTCGTTCTACTCTATTGTCCTCTAAAATTATCCTACCCTATTACCCCATAAAAACATTAAACACATTTATTCTTTTTTACGACTTCCCCATTGTATAATTTATTTGGTATAAGTCAAGATCTTCATCAAATAGTCTAACATATATCAAAATATTTTTAAACCATCCATTTTTTTTATTATTATCTACAGAATGTACTTGCTGAATCATTCATATACATTAACGATAATTAAAAAATCAATAAAGGCTGGTGATTAGGTGTTAATTACCCTGAGGATCCTTCCTTTTTTGCTTCTTATCGTTACGATGTTCTGCTACCCTCAGGAAGTACTAAGATCCGCTGCGACAGGACTATCTCTTTGGGCCAATTTTATACTTCCTGCTTTATTTCCCTTTTTTATCATCTCTGATCTTTTAATGAAACAAGGATTTGTTCATTTTTTAGGTGTTTTACTTGAACCTCTCATGCGCCCCTTATTCCGCCTTCCTGGTAAAGCTTCTTTTATCATTGCCATGACACACACTTCTGGAATTCCTATTGGAGCAATTCTTACCTGTAAAATGAGAAATGCAGGAGAAATTACCCAGACCGAAGGTGAGAGGCTTCTGGCCTTTACCAGTAATCCCAGCCCTGGATTCATGTTTGGGGCCGTTGCCTCAGGAATGCTGGCCAATCCGGCCTTAGGTCTTGTGATTGCAGGATCCGTTTATATTTCCAACTTGATCGTAGGACTTATCTTCCGCTATTATGGAAGTTCATTTGGTCCCCGCCCACAATACCAATTCTCTCTGCGCAAAGCTTGGCAGGAACTTGAAAGCACTCAAATGAAAAACAAAAAACCGATTGGAGAAATGCTGGCTGACGCTATTAGGGAAAGCACCTCAACCATACTTCTTGTCGGCGGTTTTATCGTTTTTTTCTCGGTTATAACCCACATGTTAACCGTTCTTCATCTCAATGCCATCTTGTCAAAGGGGATGAACCTCTTATCCGGCGGATTGATTTCTCTCGCAGCTGGTGATGCAATTGTCCAAGGTTTTATAGAAACAACGCTCGGGTGTAAAGCTACGATTACAGCATTTTCTTCGCTTAATGCCCAAGTCGGAATGCTCGCATTCCTTTTAGGTTGGGGAGGTATTTCCGTATTTGCCCAAGTGGCCAGCTTTACAGCTTCAACTGATCTGCGCTACCTACCATTTGTCATAGGCAGGACTTTACATGCGATTCTGGCCCTGACAACCAGTCAGGTCCTCCTAGCTTATAGTAATATTCCTACAATGAGTCTCCCTATATCCCTGACAGACGTCAATAGGTATTGGTTATTGTCCCTGAGATGGAGTACCTTGTTCTTTGTCAGTACCATTATTCTTCTGCTCATTATCGGTGTAACCTTAAAGCTGGGGAGAAAAAGACCTATCGGTAGATGATTAATCTTCCAGATTATTTTGAATTCTTTCATCCCAACGGGCCATGACATTAAGTTCTTCCCTACTGGCTTTGATCGCTTTATATGTATCTTCTAGTTTCACTTCGACATCGTGCAAAAGATCATCCGAATATTTTAAAGCTCCCATCTTCACTTCACGTGAATACTGCTGAGCTTTACGGGCTATCTCTTCCGCATAAGAGCGGGATTGGGCCACTATCTCATCCTCCTGCAACAATTGTTCAGCTTGCTTTTGAGCACGCTCAACAATGCGTTGCGCCTCATTACGAGCATCCTCCACCAAACGATCCCTTTCTGCAAGTAAATGATTAGCTTGTCTAATTTCCTCGGGTAAGGAAGAACGAATGCCATCAATTAATTCGAGGACGACTTCCTCATCTACCATAATTTTACCCGTTAACGGAACTTTTGTTCCTCGGTCCAGAAGTTCTTCCAATTGTTCGATGAAATCAAATAGTCTGTTTTCCAAGATTAAACCTCCCCTTATCCTTCAGTTTCCTGCAGAAACCATAACTTCGTATCTCCATATTGTTTGGTAATGATAACTTCGAATGGAAATATATTTTCATTAACCTTTTCATCTGCTGCGGTCTCCACAATGATCACACCATTACGATTCAAAAGCTGATGATGGTTTAACTCTAAAATGACCTTAGGAATGATCCCTTGGTGATACGGTGGATCAAGGAAAATGAGATCGCATTTTTCTGAATTCTGCTTGAGAAATAGAAATGCATCCATCTTAAAGAGCCTGGTTCGATCCTGGGCCCCAAGCCTCGCAATATTTTCATTGATAATCTCCCAAGCTGTGTGACTCTTCTCTACAAGAACTGCTCCGGCTGCACCTCGGGATAATGCTTCTAATGCAAGACTTCCAGTCCCTGCAAATAAATCTAAGACTTTGGCCTCAGCTATTTTGTTGCCTAAAATATTAAATATAGCTCCTTTAATCTTATCGGAAGTTGGACGAGTTTTCATTCCCTCTACCGCTTTTAAACGACGTCCTTTCCAATCACCCGCGATAATCCGCATTTTATTTTTTCCACCTAACAACAATAAAACCAGGATTCGTGATGACCTTTTGTTCCATTTCTATTGCATCTTCAAAGGACTCCGCATCAGGGGGGAAGTAAAGTACTCCCCTGATTTCAGGCTTTGTCCCTATTCTCCAAGCTTCGATTTCTTCTGCCCGAAAGAATCGAGCTTGGTTAAACACAGATTGAGGATTTAAAGAAGCAGCTTCACGATATTTTTTACTCCAGGCATTGTCATCACCGATCACACCAATCACCAGGCACCCACCTGGATTCAGTTTTTCATAAAGCTTGCGCAGAACGTTTTCAGGCTCGGGTATAAATTCAAAAGCAGTCATGGATAGTATTCCGTCAAATGAACCGAGATCATCAAGATATTCGGTGATATCACCATGAATCCAGTTAACCTTATTTCCACGTTCTTCAACTTTTTTCCTGGCCTGATCCATCATCTCCCTCGAAACATCGACAGCTGTTACCTGGCATCCTTGTTCAGCTAACCAAACGGTATACAATCCTGTGCCACAACCAATCTCCAGTACCTTTCTGCCTGATGGCACAAAAAATTCTTCGATAGCTTTCCTCTCCACCAAATCGACCGCTCTTCCGATCGGGGTTTCGTACCATTTATCATAGGAATGTGCTATATCATCAAATAATGCTTTTTCCATCAGAACCTCCCGCTGATAATCTGTAAAAAATAACAATTCAAACTAAAAACATTACGATAAATGAAAGTTAAACTTATTGTTTCTTCTCCCATTATACAATTATCTTAAATGATTTAAACACTTTATGATTGAAAACAAAAATATTAATTTTTAGTATATCACTTTGTCTTTCTAAAAGACAAATGATTGAAAGTGAATATCTGCCTTCAAAACAAAACATACTAAAAAAAGTTTCCGAAACTACACTTTTAACCTTCTCATCATAATTCTTTATTTACTGGCCATTCTTTGGCCAGTTCTTTTCAATCAATCGTACACGATTGAACAAGCCTGTTTATTACTTACTATTTGCGTAAAAATTACAATTAAAGGAGTGTAAAGTAACATGAAGAAATCCGTTCTATTAAAAAACATGAATGTTTACTTAGACCTTGCTCTTGAGGCCCATGATCTCTTACGTGGAGAAACAGGTGCTGAAGTTTCAGGAGTTATCATGGATAAAGATGAGATGGATGGGACGACAGTAACGACCATTACCATCACCAATCAACATGGAGAAAAAGAATTGGGACGCCCTAAAGGTAATTACATAACGCTCGAAGCTCCGGCAATCAAAGATAACAACTACGAGGAGCATAAAAAAATAACGGAAGCATTAGCAAAACATTTGGGAAAATTATTTGAGTTCAGAGAGGATACCAGTGTATTGATCGTCGGTCTGGGAAACTGGAATGCCACGCCCGATGCGCTAGGACCAAAGGTTGTCGAAAAAATACTGGTAACACGTCATCTTTTCCATTATACACCTGAAGAAATGAAAGGAAAGATGCGAAAAGTCTCGGCCATATCCCCTGGCGTCCTGGGACTAACGGGCATTGAAACCGCGGAAGTAATCAGGGGTCTGGTTCAGCATGTCAAACCTGATTACGTGATTGCAATTGATGCCTTAGCCGCCGGTGCACTGGAACGGATTGGCACAACGATCCAACTGGCGGATACTGGAATCAATCCAGGTTCGGGAATTGGCAATCATCGTAAAGGCTTGAATGAAGAGACTTTAGGCTGCAAAGTCATCGCCATTGGCGTGCCCACTGTTGTTAACGCAGCAGTCATCGCCCACAAAACCATTGAGGAGCTTTTTGGTCAAATGGAATCTGAGCCTGCCCTATCCACGTTTTATACTCAGGAAAACGAACAGGTCTTTATGGACGTTATGAATAAAGCCCTCTCTCCTTTCAAAAACAGTTTAATGGTTACACCCAAGGAAGTTGATGATCTTATCGAGCGCAGTTCCCGAATCATCGCCGGAGCATTGAATCTTAGTATTCACCCGGGAGTATCCAGTGATAATTATGAGACATATCTTCAGTGATACAAGAGAGATTAAATCAGATCAGGTATTGAAGAATAGGATGGCTTCCTGCACAATATACCTATAGGCAAGACAGGATAAATTTTCAAGTGCTTATTAATTATTTCAATAATATAAAGTTATTGAAGATGATTATACAGCAATAGGAGGATACTATGTCTTATAAGAAGTCAGAAGGTAAGCTCTATCATACTCTTTCCATACCTGAGTCTCTTGACATTTTACAATCGAGAAATGAGGGCCTCTCTGCACAGGAAGTCCAAAGAAGGATTGCTGAATATGGCCCTAACGAATTGAAGGAAGGTGTCCAACGAACCATCTGGGGAATGTTTCTTGAGCAGTTTAAGAATCTCATGGTTATTATCCTTCTGGTAGCCGCCGTAATCGCTGGTTTTCTTGGCGAAATAGCGGACACCTTCATAATAATGATCGTAATCCTTCTGAACGCTGTCCTGGGTGTCGTGCAAGAAAACAAAGCTGAAAAAGCTCTTGCCGCTTTGAAGATGATGTCATCTCCCTTCGCCAAGGTCAAACGAGGCAGCACCGTTGAACGGATTAAATCTTCAGAAATCGTACCCGGCGACATCGTTTTACTGGAAGCTGGTGATTATGTCCCTGCCGATATGAGACTTATCGAAAGCTTTAGTTTGAAGATCGAAGAGGCAGCTCTCACCGGCGAATCTGTCCCTGTGGAAAAAACAACCGAAACCATCCCTGAAGCTGAGATAGTAATTGGAGATAGGCTTAATATGGGTTATCTCGGGAGCAGTGTGACCTATGGCCGGGGTACCGGCATTGTCACTGCTACGGGAATGAATACCGAAGTCGGTAAGATCGCCGGTTATCTGGCTCAGGAAGAAACATCCCAAACACCTCTGCAAAAGAAACTGGAAGAAATGAGTAAGTATTTAACCATCGGCATACTTGTCATTTCTGTGATTATTTTTGCAGCAGGGATTCTGCAAGGCAATGAAATCTTTGAGATGTTTCTGACTGCGGTTAGTTTAGCGGTTGCTGCGATTCCGGAAGGTCTTCCTGCAGTGGTAACTATTGTTCTGGCCTTGGGCGTTCAACGCATGGCCAAACGCAATGCCATCATCAGAAGGTTACCCGCCGTGGAAACATTAGGAAGTACTCAAATTATCTGCTCAGATAAAACAGGTACCCTTACTCAAAATAAAATGACAGTTAAACAAGTGTATTTGAATGAGAACGTTATCAATGGAGAAAGATTGTCACTGGAAATGCCTGGAGCTAAAGAACTTCTGGGTATCATGATCCTCTGTAATGATTCCAAGACCTCTGTGAAAAATGAACACTTTAAAGCAATCGGCGATCCGACTGAAACAGCATTGATTTACTACGGCTGGGAAAAAGGATTGAACAAAGATAATCTGGAGCAAAAACACCCCCGCGTGGGAGAGATTCCTTTCGATTCAGATCGGAAACTGATGACAACCATTAACCAGTTTGATGATAGCTTGATGGTGATGACGAAAGGTGCTTCAGATGTCCTTCTTGACCGGTGTACCGGAATCCTGGATAACGGCCAGATCAGACCTCTTCAGGATGATGACCGCCTGAAAATTATAGAAGCTAATAAAACCATGGCTAGTAATGCGCTCCGTGTCCTCGCTATCGCCTCTAAGGATATTGCTATCTTGCCTTCTTCCCTGTTACCGGAAGAAACCGAAAAAGATCTTATCTTTATCGGCTTAGTGGGAATGATAGACCCTCCTAGGGAAGAGGCTAAAGAAGCAGTCCGCATCTGTACTCAGGCTGGAATAAGACCTATTATGATTACCGGTGACCATAAAGACACGGCTACGGCTATCGCTCGGGAGTTAAACATCATTCGGGACGAACAGGAAGTAATCACAGGTGTTGAACTTGATAAGATCAGTGATGCTGACTTCGAAAAAGCGGTTACCCAATATTCGGTCTACGCCAGAGTCTCTCCTGAACATAAAGTGAAAATCGTTAAAGCCTGGAAGAAGCTGGGTAAAGTTGTGGCCATGACGGGAGATGGTGTTAACGATGCACCTGCTCTGAAATCATCAGATATTGGGGTTGGCATGGGTATTACCGGCACGGATGTCTCGAAAGGCGTATCCGATATGGTCTTATCCGATGATAATTTTGCGACGATCGTTATTGCGGTTGAAGAAGGTCGTAAAATTTACAGTAATATTCGTAAAACAGTTCAATTCCTTCTCTCTGCCAATATGAGCGAAGTTACAGCTTTGTTTATCGCCACTATGCTTAATTGGAAGATCCTCTTCCCCATCCACATCTTATGGGTAAACCTTGTGACAGATACCTTCCCCGCCTTAGCCTTAGGTTTAGAAAAGGCAGAAAAAGATATTATGGCTCAGAAACCTCGTACCAATCAAAGTTTCTTTGCAGGAGGAATAGCCCGAAACATCTTCTACCAAGGTATACTCCAGGGGATAATCGTGTTAGGCGTTTTTCATCTTGCCCAACTGCGGTATCCTGAAGTACCTGGAATAGCAATTACCATGGCCTTTGCCACCCTTGGTCTCATTCAGATTGCTCATGCCTTTAATGTAAGATCGACAGAAAAATCACTTTTTAAGCTTGGCATTTTTTCTAATCAATACATGATTGGTGCAGCACTCCTTTCGATCTTACTCCAAGTTTCAGTCATCACCTTTCCTTTCCTCAACAAGGTGTTTCGCGTTGTTCCCTTAGACTTCGAACAATGGCTGATCGTAATTCTGAGCTCATTGCTTATTATCCCCCTTGTTGAGATCGTCAAACTTTTCAGTAAAGAATCCAACAAACGATAACATAAAAAGCCTAATCTTCCATTATTCGTCATTTTATCCATTGTACTTATAATTTCCTTATGCTATAGTTGGCATATCAAATAATTGATATGTCAACTATTTTTTACTTTTTATTTTCAAGGAGGAACCGTATGAAAGGTTTAATAGAATTAAGAGACAAAAAATATACCCCGTATTATTATAACGACCTGATTCAATACCTTCTTGAGGAACAAATTTCACTTGTTACAAAAAAGCGAACCTATTACACTTTACAGGAAGCACGATATCGTTTTCTTTTGAATCAGCCGTTTATGAAGCATTTTTCGACTGTCAAAATATCTGTCTCAGGGTGGAAACATGGATAAACCGCTTGGCCACTGGATCCATTTTGTTGATCTCAAACTTAAGCAAGATCTTAATAATCGCATCACGGATTACCATGTAACGAGTGAGCAATGGGGACTTCTAAACTCAATATATATGGATGAAGGTCTATCTCAGACAGCTTTAGCCCAAAACACGCTTAAAGACCAGGCTTCGGTAACCCGGATGTTAGCCAGGCTAATCGAAAAAGGTCTGGTCTCTAAGGATTATAATTCAGCGGACAAACGATCATTCAGTCTTCGTCTTACAGACCAGGGAAGACATCTTAGAAATGCTCTCCTCCCATACACCTACTTGACCATGAATAAGGCCTTGAAGGGTTTATCCGAAGAAGACATCAACCACTTTAAAGTGATATTAAAGAAAGTCTATCGAAATCTGGAAGACAATTAGGAGGGAATTCTATGTCTGTACATCCTCAGGAAGCAAGCAAACCCAGGCTTTGGACTAAGAACTTCATCTTAATCATGATAGTTAACCTTTTTGTCTTCATCAGCTTTCAAATGCTGTTACCAACAATGCCAGTCTATGTTCAGCATCTGGGTGCAACTGAAGATATCGTTGGTTTGATGATGGGGATGTTCACGATCACTGCCGTTGGTTTACGTCCATTTGCTGGAAGGGTGCTTGACACAAGAGGACGCAAGGTTGTCTACTTCTTTGGTTTAACCATTATTATCTTATCCATTTTTGCCTATAGTTTGGTGACTTCTGTTGCCCTCGTCTTATTCCTGCGTCTGATCCATGGTTTTGGCTGGGGAGCATCCACCACTGCAGCCGGTACGATCGCCGCTGATGTTATCCCCAAACAAAGACTAGGGGAAGGTATGGGGTTTTACGGGCTGACAACCGTTATTTCTATGGCACTGGCACCTGTTATCGGTCTGCAGATTATTAAATCCTGGGATTTCCCTACTCTCTTCTATATTTCTACTCTTCTCGCTATTATCGGTGCAGCCTTTGCTCAATTTATTAAATATCAGGTCATTCAGCAAGAACCGGAAGCCAAGAAAGATGCTGCGAGACCTCCTCTCTTCGAAAAAAAGGCCTACAAACCGGCAGTAATCATCTTCTTCATCACCTTAACCTACGGCTCAGTTGTTACGTTTATTGCCTTATATGCTGCTGAGTTCAATATAGATAATATTGGGATTTTCTTCACGGTCTACGCCCTGACGCTCTTATTCTCAAGACCCCTCTTTGGCAAAATAGCTGATAAAAAAGGATTCGATTATGCCATGATTCCTGGAATTATCTGTGTAGGACTGACCATGATTATTCTCTTTTCAGCCCAGAACCTCTACTTTTTCCTGGCTGCGGCTGTTTGTTATGGTATTGGCTTTGGTGCGATTCAGCCCAGCCTTCAAGCCATGACTGTCTTCCATGTTCCTCCCCAGAGACGGGGAGCCGCCAATGGAACTTTCATGAGTGGATTTGACCTAGGGATTGGAGTTGGTTCCATGATCTGGGGATTAATAGCCAAGATACTGGGCTATAGTACCATGTATCTCTTAGCTGTCATTCCCGTTATCATTGCTTTATTTCTTTACTTTGTCCTGGGCAAAAATAAAAATCATCCTGACTGAATATTGTTCTTTATATCGTTTTGTTATCTGTCATTCTTCTATATATTTTGTTGATACTGTCTACTTCTTTTTCTTCTTTTTGGTCTGTGGCAGACCCATCTCCTGGGCTACTTCATATTTCAAATTTTCTATGTCCTTCATCTTTTCGTTATTTGTTTTAGCCATATTTGAACCTCCTTATATGTGTAGATAGTATCAACAAGGTACAAATAAAAATACCAGTAAATAACTGGTATTACCAAACTTCATTTAACCTAACCGCTTAGTTCACTCCGATTTTATCCTTCGGATATAGCTTTTCAACCTCTTGGTATAGTTTTTCATATTCCCCAGGTGAAGCTAATACTTTTTGCAGTATGCGATAGGCTTTTTCAACGTATATAGAATCCCTGCTTAGATCCGTTATTTTTAACTCAGGGACACCATGCTGGCGAAGCCCCAGCAGTTCACCCGGACCTCGAATTATTAGGTCTTCCTCGGCAATTTTAAATCCATCTTCTGTACTACACAGGATATTGAGACGAGCAGAATCTTTGACATTACTGATCAGAATACAGTATGATTGTGCACTACCCCTCCCTACTCTGCCTCTCAGCTGATGAAGCTGGGCCAGCCCAAATCTTTCAGCATCCTCTACGACCATCACCGAGGCGTTAGGGACATTGACACCGACTTCGACCACAGTGGTTGAGACAAGGATATCAATCTGACCTTTTCGGAACTCCTGCATGATCAGTTCTTTTTCCTGGCCCTTGATTCTGCCATGTAACAAAGCAATCTTTTTGGCTGGAAAACGCTCTTTTAAAATTTCGGCTGTTTGGGTTGCAGAAACAAGATCAGACTTTTCCGTGTCTTCAACTAAGGGACAGACAACATATATCTGTCTGCCTACAGCCATCTGCTGTTCTAAAAATTTTTCCAGGCTTGGTCTGTTTCGTTCCGTGATCTTTTTCGTTATTATGGGCTTTCTGCCCGCCGGGAGTTCATTGATGACAGACAGTTGAAGATCTCCATAAAGCGTCAGGGCAAGGGTTCGGGGGATTGGTGTCGCGGTCATAACCAGGACATGAGGATTTTCTCCTTTATCCTCCAGAAGCGTTCGTTGTCTTACTCCGAATCGGTGCTGCTCGTCAGTCACAACCAGCCCCAATGAGTTAAAGCGAACGGTCTCTTGAATGAGGGCATGGGTACCAACGACAACGTGGACTTTTCCACTATAAATCTGACTGAGGATCCGCTCTTTTTCACTTTTGCTCTGACTGCCGGTAAGAAGTACTACCCTGACTCCCAGAGGCTCAAAAGCAATTCTTAAGTTCTCAAAATGTTGTCCTGCCAGTATCTCGGTCGGTGCCATCATGGCGGCCTGATAATCTGATCCGACAGACTTTAAAATAGCTGTCATGGCAACAACCGTTTTTCCTGATCCTACATCTCCCTGGACAAGTCGGGTCATCCCCTTATCCTGAGCCATATCCCTGAAGATTTCACCAATTACCCTTCTTTGGGCTTCAGTTAGCTTAAAAGGAAGACAGGAAACAAATCGTTTTACCAGTTCTCCTCCCTCTTTGATCACTGGGCTGGCTTTAACCTCACTGGGGGAACGAAGACGGGACAAAGCCAATTGGAGGAAAAGCACTTCCTCTACCACTAGTCTGGCATGAGCCTTCTGGATTTGTTCCGCAGAAGAGGGAAAATGAATGGCGTGATAGGCTTCCGTACGCTTCATTAAATCCTTTTCTTCCGGCAATACTTCTGGAAAGATACTTTGGATTTGATCGCTAACGGTTTTGACAATACTTCGAATTGTTTTGGAATTAAGACGTGCTGTTTCGGAATAAATCGGAATAATCTCCTGCAGAGGGCCTGATGCCCCTCCTTTCACAATATCAGAGGCCAAGAGTTCCGGGATTCGTTTATTCCATTGAACTTTACCTGTAACCGCTACTTCTGTGCCTACTGGGAATTGTTTAGCAATATGTACCTGATTAAACCAAATGGCATAGATACTTTTCCCATCCTGTACAATATGGAGCTTAATGACCTTAGTCCGTCCTCTGCTAACTTGGCTTCCGGCTACCGTCCCATTGATGGTTGCCAACTCACCGTCCTGAAGCTCCTCAATCTTTTTTCGAGTCCGGAATTCATACCGGCGCGGAAAGTGTCTCAAAAGATCTTTAATTGTATAGATGCCCAAATTCTCAAATTGTTTGACCCTGAATGGTCCGACCCCTTTGACGTATTGCAGGTTTCGCTCGCATTCTAGGGATCCGTATGTCTCTTTGACTGTTGTCCCTTCTCGCTGATCATGGTCTTCCTGGTCAATCCTTGGAATCGCAAGAGTATCCTGGGTAGTCTGATTTTGGTTGTTTAAAGCTTGTTGTTCCTGTACAGATCGTTTTTTTTCTTTAGCCAACTCGATGGGGGTAATCGGGTGTATACTGAAATCCGAAGCATTTAGGATTTGCTTAAGTTCTATTAAGAGTGCTCTTCTTTTTAAAGGGCTGGACTGGGCATAATCTTGAGCCAGGCACTTCATCTGATAAATAATCTCTGAAGGAATCCCATCTTTCAGTCCCTGCAAGACCTCCAGCACGTAATCGCTGAAGCTGCCTATGGCCCCTGTATTGATATGTCCTTGTTTTTCCTCTGCCTTAATAGCCCGGGTTATACTCTGGATAATTTTCTGGATGTTCAGCAACACTCTCACCTAACCAAACAAATATTATTTTTCCACCTCGCCCATTTGAGCCACTCTCTATTGGAAATCACAGACCTTACTTTATTGATTCTGTCGGTTTCTTATACTCTCTCCGGTCGGAGTAACTGCCAATCCACCATGGGCTGTCTCTTTTAAACTACAGGGCATTTGTCTGCCGATGGAAGCCATGGCATCAATCACTTCATCCACTGGGATCGCGCTTTTTACCCCTGCCATAACCATCTCAGCCGCTGTCATAGCGAGCACCGCAGCCGTCGCATTCCTCTTCACGCAAGGGACTTCGACTAGCCCTGCAACCGGATCACAGACCAGTCCCAAAAAACTCTTTAAGGCGATAGCTGCAGCGTGCCCTGTCTCTTCCGGTGTACCACCTGCTAATTCCACCGCAGCAGCTGCAGCCATTCCTGCTGCAGATCCGATCTCAGCCTGACAACCTCCTTCGGCACCAGAAACGCTGGCCCGATCAGCAATGACCATCCCCATCCCTGCCGCGGTAAAAAGAGCCCCAATGACAGCCTCATCTGAAGCATCTATAACATCCTTAACTGTCAGTATAACTGCAGGTATGACCCCACAAGACCCCGCTGTCGGTGCTGCAACAATTCTGCCCATACCTGCATTGACTTCAGCGACAGCGATAGCTCTGGCAGCAGCTTGGTTCATGGTATCTCCCATAAGGGACTTTCTACTCTTTCGAAGTTTTTCTAAGCGAGCAGCATCTCCCCCCACCAAACCCGACAATGATCGCCATTTACCTGTCATTCCCTGGTCAACCGACTCTTGCATAACAGAGTAGTTCTGTTTCATCCGATCGAGGAGCTGTTCTCTGAGAACTCCTGTCATTTCGATTTCTTCCTGAAGAACGATCTCACTAACCGGCAGATTCCTTTCATTCGCTCTCTCCATAAGTTGACGATATGAACGCATCTTAACCTCCTGGCAGCCATTAACCTTGCCATATTATGCTTGGCAATCATCTTTAAGCTATTTCTAACTTAATGGTTCGATGAACATCACACTATAGATCTTAGACAGCTCTCCTATCTCTCCGATCACTTCTTCTTTAATCTTTTCATCCGTCTCAATAAGAGCCAGTGCCCTTCGTCCTTTTCCTTCGCGGGATACCCGCATTTGAGCAATATTGATCCTGGCAGAGGCTAAGACCTTGGTAATCTCAGCAATCATCCCCGGAGAGTCGACATACTGTAAAACAAGAGTAGGATACTCGCCCGTGAATTCCACCGAAAATTCATTGACCTCTGTGATCAGGATCCTGCCTCCACCGAGGGAACAGCCAGTTATCTTGGCTTTTTCTCCTCCTATTCCACTTAAGCAAAATTGGACCGAATTGGGGTGAACTTCACCTAAATGAGTCTTTTCAAAAGTGATCGGGATTCCTGCCTCATCGGCAAGCTTTGATGCAAACCGGATTCGTTCATCATCCGGTTGCATCCCCATTAGTCCTGCAGTTAGTGCCAAATGTGTTCCGTGCCCTTTTCCTGTTTCAGCAAAGGAGCCATGTAAAAGAATCCTGGCTTTAGTCACATTATTCCCTAATATCTTTCGTGCCATAAGTCCGAGTCTAACAGCTCCCGCCGTATGTGAACTGGACGGGCCTACCATGATTGGCCCCAGCATATCAAAAATACGGGTTTTCATACCAATCCTCCTCGTGCTGCACCCCGAATATCCAAGATTCTACAACTTGTCACTCTTCATAATTATCAGCTTCTTGTCACGATGAAAAAACCCTTCGGCTGAACCGAAGGGATATTTCTTATTCAACACCAAGAATATAATAGTATAATGGCTGTTTTCCTGAATACACTTCGACTTCAACATCCGCTCGTTCGCTTTCCAACCACTCTTCCAAAATCTTGACATCTTCTTCAGCCATATCCTTGCCATAAAAGATAGTAACAAGCTCCTTGTCTCTCCAATTGAGAGCATCTAAGACTTGCTTCGCAACTTCAAAGATATCTCTGCCTGTCGTTGATATCTTATCTTCCACTAGACCAAGAATATCACCTTCGGTAATTTCCAGGTCACCATACTGGGAATTCCTGACTGCATAGGTCACTTCACCTGATCCAACCTGGGACAATGCACTGGACATTCCCGCGAAGTTCTTCTCCGGTGAATGCTCTGAATTAAAGGCCAACAAAGCCGAGATCGCTTGCGGTATGGATTTGGTAGGGACAACATAGACTTGTCTCGTTTCAACAATTTCGTTGACCTGACTGGCTGCCATAATAATATTACCGTTATTTGGCAGAATATAAACATTTTTAGCTGGAACCTTCAAGACAGCCTCTGCTAAATCCTTAGTACTAGGATTCATGGTCTGCCCACCGAAAACTACCTCTTCTACACCGAGACTCTTAAATACTTCGGCAATCCCTTCTCCCATGGAAACCGCTACAATACCGTATTCCTTGAGTTCAGCTTCGCCCACGGGAACACTTTGCTCCGTTGTTCCATCAGCAAGAGAATCGTTAAAAGCTTCATCTGTAGCTTCGGTATGACTTTCTTTAGCCTGATGGCTGGCAGCTTCATTCTGTGCCAGCATATTATGAATCTGAACCTCATGCAGAGATCCATGCTTGATCGCATAATCCAAAACATATCCAGGGTTTTTAGTATGGATGTGTATCTTGACCACTTCGTCCGTACCCACAACCAGTAAACTATCTCCTTCGTTCAGAAGATCGTGTTTAATGATATTCAGATTAAGTTTCTTGCCCTTCACCAAAAATTCTGTACAATAAGGAAATTCTATGCTCTCAACAGCTGAGATTCCGGAAGCTTGAGGTTCAGCTATTTCCTTTTCAGGCTTAGGTTCCTGTGGAGTAAATGTTTGGCCTTCCAGCGCAGCAATCCAGCCCCGTATAATGGTAAGAAATCCTTTTCCACCAGCATCTACCACTCCGGCTTGTTTCAAAACGGGTAACAATTCAGGGGTATGGACAAGAGCGGTTTCCCCTTTTTCATAGCCTGCTTTCAGCACCTCAAGGATATCTGCCTCTCCCGCTTTAGCTTTATTCTGTGCTCCCCGGGCCGTCTCCCGAGAAACGGTAAGGATGGTTCCTTCTACTGGTTTCATCACGGCTTTATAGGCTGTTTCCACCCCTGATTGTAAAGCATGCGCCACTTGCAGGGCATTTGCTTCTTTAAGCCCTTCGAAACCTTTAGCAATCCCTCTCATGATCTGAGAAAGGATGACACCGGAATTCCCTCTGGCCCCCATTAATGACCCTGTGGAAGCCGCACTTGCAACCTCGGAAATGGAACCTCCAGCCACTTTTTCAGCAGCCTGATAAGCTGCTCTAAACGTTAAATTCATGTTCGTACCCGTATCTCCATCGGGAACGGGAAAAACATTGAGAGAATCAATCTCCTTCTTGTTCTGTTCCAAAATCAAGGACCCAGCACCAAACATCTTTTTTAATCGATGACCATCTATCGTTACTGTTTTAGAGTCAGTCGCCACTTTCAAAACTTATCCTCCTACTCATCTGCTAATCCATAAACTTCTTTTCTATTCTAAGAACCTTACTCCTTGCACATTGACGTTAACTTCTGCAACATTAAGACCGGTCATGGTCTCTACTGTGTAACGAACTCTATCCATGACATTAGCTGCAACTTCTGAAATTTTAACACCATAGCCGACGATGATATTGAGATCGATAATAACTGATTCTTCCCTAAAGGTTACTATAACCCCCTTGGAAAGATTCTCTCGTTTTAATAATCCGGATACACCATCTGATATCTTGCGGGAAGCCATCCCTACCAAGCCATAACACTCAATGGCTGCTGCACCTGCTATCGTTGCAATTACTTCCTCAGAAATATCTACTTTCCCCAGTTTGGTTTCCATTAATTTTCCCATCTCTGAAACCTCACTTTCTTTAAGGTTTTGTATTATGTAGGATGAACACTAAATCCCTTTGTAAGAACTATTCAAAATAAGGGAAAACTAAACCATGTTAGTTTTTTATATAGTTTGAATAATTATATCATTTACAAATAGGATAATATACGGACAGTTATTCGTCAAATACTAGTATTTTTACTTTCTTAGTATTTTTAAAAGAATTAATAAATACCAAGCTCTTGCTAATTATCCAAAGATCTGCTAAACTGTAGTAGTGTCATTTTTGGGTGAAAAGGAGGTAGTAATCATGGCTAATATTTGTGCTATTTGCGGAAAAGGAGTTTCGACTGGAATGAACGTAAGTCACTCCCATATTCGCTCTAAGCGCACCTGGAAACCGAACCTCCAGCGTGTACGTGCTGTAGTAAACGGTACTCCCACCCATGTCAAGGTTTGCACAAGATGCCTTCGTTCGGGTAAAGTTCAACGCGCTATTTAATTGACTTGTCAATTACATTCACTCTTATTATAAACCCTGGCTTATCAGCCAGGGTTTTTTAATATTTTCCATAAAGAAAGTATAACCACTTTCTGATCTATCAATTTTGTTCTAATAAACTACTTTTATGAGTTGTCATTTAAAATTGTCATTTAAGTTATCATTTAAAAGAATAATTAAAACCTTTCCTTCTTGTACTTCAATTTCCGCTAACTCTTCGTTAAACACGTTACTAATTCCACGGGTGGTATTTTGAAATAAGGTAAGATTATTTAATTCGTAGTACAACCCTCGCGATGTCACTCTGGCTTGTTCTGAAAGAGAGATAATGGAAAGTTGCTGGCCTTCTATTCCTTTGAGCAATTCCTTACCGGGAAGCATTACCCAAGCTGTGAAAGAAGAATCTACTAATTTGATCCGACGGTTCTTTTCGGCGAATCCGAGCATTAAAGAGATGTTACCTAATAAGTGATCCAATCTCCTTCCGGCAGCCGCATAAAGGTATATGGCGTCTTCCTGACAGCCATAACCCTGAAGATAAGTTTCTGCGTAGGCTAGAGCTAGTTCGAGGTCTGTCTCATCTTTTTCGCGCGGAAACTTTTTTATTTTGGTGTTATGATTCTGGCAAATCTTTAAACTATCCTCTGTAATAGAATCAAGATCTCCGATCAAAACGTCAGGAAATTTGCCGGCAGCAAGGGCATGGTTACCACCCCCATCAGCGCAGATCAGTACATCAATTTCTTGCGTCGCCAGCTCTCTCTGTCCCCAGGACACATTCCATTCACCATTGGCCATCACTGCTACTTTCATTTCGACACCACCGTTAAAGCCGTTCTTCTCTGGCCGCATTGAGGATATTATGCATTGCTTGATGAGGGTCTGGTGTATTAAACACAGCAGCTCCCGCTACAAGTATCTCAGCACCCGCTCTGCTTACCAATCGGGCTGTATCGACATTGATCCCACCGTCAACCTCAATCTTACAATTGGGATTAACTTCTTTAAGGATAGCAGAGAGAGCCACGATCTTGGGTAATACTTCGTGAATAAACTTTTGACCACCAAATCCGGGGTTAACGGTCATCAATAAAACCATGTCTAATTCCTGTAAAATATAGGTGAGAACTTCCAAAGGAGTCGCAGGATTCAAGGCTACCCCAACACTTACCCCCAAGGATTTCGTTAGTTGAATGACGCGATGAATATGCCGCGTCGATTCTGCACTGATAGTGATATGATCCGCTCCTGCTTTCACAAAATCCTCAACATAGCGATCCGGGTTCTCGATCATCAAGTGAACATCAAATAGAAGAGAAGATCTCTTACGCAATGATTCAACCACTAAAGGACCAATGGAAATATTAGGAACGAAATGACCGTCCATCACATCGATATGAAGGATTTCAGCCCCCGCGTCTTCAATCATACGGACATCTTCACCCAATTTGGAAAAATCAGCGGAGAGAATAGATGGGGCAACAGTAATAGCCATAGTATCCCTCTTTCAATCCTAAAATCAGTATTTTTGTAGTAATAATCCATATTAGGATATTAATACATTTATGTTTAGTATATTAGCGATATTTGTTTATTCTTGATATCCATGGGAAACCCTGCAAAATGTTTGAACAAAACTGGTTTATATATCAATTATTTACCGTAATAACGAATCTATTCAGGTTTAATGCTAACCTTTCTTTAACTTTTCTATCGGTTCTGCTCACTTTATGACAGGTGTGAAAAAGACCTTGCATAATCATTTCATGAGTGTTCTGTGTATTCAAGGTGTATTCAAAATGCTTATAAATTAACTTTCAATCAGTTAAAGTCCATGTCAGTATCTCTTCTCGTTTTCGATGACTTCTTTCAAGAATTGGGTGTAATGATCATACCTAGAATTTAAAATATGACCTTCGGATAAGGCTTCCTTCACTGCACAGTCTGGTTCTTTATCATGTAAGCAGCTTTTAAAACGACAATCTCCTCTATATGCTTCGAAATCCTTAAAATAAACCTGCAAATCTTCTCGTCTCATCTCCGGCAGATACAGGGAGGAAAAGCCAGGAGTATCTGCCACAAGTCCACCTGTCACAGACAGGAGTTCGACGTGCCGGGTTGTATGTTTTCCTCTGCCGATCTTGATGCTCACTTCACCGGTTTTTCTTTCGCGCAATGGATCAAGTGAATTCAAGAGACTGGACTTTCCTGAACCTGAAGGCCCGGCTAATACAGAAATCCGTCCTTTTAACCTTTCCTTGGTCTCTTCGATTCCTTGGCCAGTTTTATTAGACACGGTTAACACATCATAACCAATATCCACATAATACGAAACTGCAGGATCCAGCTTATCTGTTACTAGATCCAGTTTGGTAAAGATAATGAGAATATCAACCCCTACTTTACCCACTTGCACCAAAAGTCTGTCCAGCAGATTAAAATCCGGATCAGGCTTGGTTATAGCAAATACTAAGATGGCTTGATCCACATTAGCGATGTTCGGCCTTACTAAAGAATTTTTGCGTTCCAATACTTTTTCAATTGTAGCCTTATTCCCGGTTCCCGGAAGAATCTCTACCTTATCGCCAGGGATAAAATCCTGCTTTTTGACACGAAAACGACCGCGTAAGGAGCACTCCCATACCCGGTCATTGGCATAGACATAATAAAATCCCGCATATCCTTTGATCAGTGTACCCTGTATGAGCATAAACGTTAACGAGTCCCCCACTATAGAATTCAGTAGTCAGTAGTCAGTAGTCAGTAGCAAGCTTCCATT
>CAYZDF010000034.1:0-32292 GCA_964477085.1 uncultured Gracilibacteraceae bacterium
ATTTTGGTTCTGTAGTAGTAATCCTTTTGCCGGCGCCGCTTTGAGGAAGTTCATCCCGGGCTCTTTCCCTTTCAAAAACATTGGTAATGTTGGGCAGGACCAGAAGCTCCATAAAACGCTTAATAAATGTAGATTTTCCAGTCCTTACGGGACCCACAACACCGAAATAGATATCCCCTCCTGTCCGTTCAGCCATGTCGCTGAAAATGTCATAGTTTTGCATAGAACTTTTCCCTCCCTTTTAGTGTGCTGTCCTTAGTAAGGACCCTCAAAATCTACCCCAAGTTGCTTCGGTTCAGAAATGAATTAATAACAGGACTAGCACCTCAAGCATTATATTTATATTTATCAAAAAGTGCTTTTATGTCTAAATAATTAGGACTATTAAATAAAAAAATGACACCTTTTTAGATGTCAGTGTTATAACTCTATCTTTAATATCCCAGACTCTTTATATAAACATATTTAATAACCTAAAAAAACCATATCCTCTGCTTCGTGCTTCTTTCCTCTCATCATCAGATTAACCAAGGCCTCACTGGGGGTTAAGTCTTCAAACAAAACCTTATAGGCCTGTTCAGTGATCGGCATGGAAATGTTAAATTTTTGACTGAGCTCATAGCCAACCTTGGTGGATTTCACGCCTTCAACCACCATACCTACTTCCCGAAGAACTTCATCAAGCGGCTTCCCTGTTCCTAAAGCACGGCCAGCCCTTAAGTTCCGGCTATGGAGGCTGGTACAGGTTACGATAAGATCACCGATTCCTGATAGTCCGGAGAAAGTCTGCGGTTGAGCACCCATGGCCACACCTAAGCGAGCCATTTCGGCGAGCCCCCTCGTGATCAAGGCTGCCTTGGTGTTATCCCTGGGATTCATCCCTTCTAAAACACCGGTGCATAGTGCAATGATGTTCTTGAGTGCTCCTCCCATCTCTACCCCGATCACATCGAGATTGGTATACACTCTGAATTTGGATGTCATGATCAAGTCCTGAACAGCTTCCGCTATGGCAATGTCTTTTGCAGCAACGACAACAGCGGTATTGACATCAAGTGCAACTTCCTCAGCATGGCTGGGACCGGATAATACCGCAATGGGGTGATCCGGCAGTTCTTGAGCCAAAACCTGTGACAATCTGAGATGTGTATTCTCTTCCAAGCCTTTAGCTGTATTGATAATAATGCACCCGGGCTTAAGGTAGGGTCTGATCAGGCGGGCACTCTCCCTGACAGCATGAGAAGGGACACTGATAAAAACGGCTTCCGCCTCAATCTCTTTCAGATCAGTGGTAGGAGCAATTTCATTCGGTAAAAAAACGCCGGGCAGATATGGTACATTTTCTTTCTTTCTTTTCATCATTTCAATCTCATCAGAGAAGATACCGATAAGCGAAACTTTATGCCCTGCTCTTACGAGTAGAAGGGCTATTGCAGTCCCCCAACTGCCAGAACCGAATACCGCTATTTTTTTCAATCATTTCACTCCCCTTTATTCTTCTGCCCGAATTTAGGTTCGGTGCCATTAAACACACGCTTAACATTGGTGATATGCCTGTATACAACCATGGAAACAGCAATTAAAGCAAAAAGTTTATAGGGGTTTGGTTCATGGAAAGCGAAAACCATAACAAGCACAGTCAAAGCTCCCAGAACGGAACCTAAGGATACGTATCGGCTGACAGCCACAGTAAGAATGAATACAACAATACTGATCAACATCACTTCAGGGATAAGAACGGAAATAATCCCAAAGCCACTCGCTACACCTTTTCCACTTGGCTTAAAACCGAAAAAAGGATTCCAGCTGTGTCCGAGCATCGCCAGTAGTCCACCTGCCACTCCTCCCCACGGTTCAAACCAGACTAAGCATAGAAAGGCAGCCGCACCACCTTTAATGGCATCACAGACTAAAACACCAATACCCCATTTTTTGCCCAAAAGGCGGTAGGCATTGGTTGCTCCCATATTTCCGCTTCCATGTTCTCGGATATCGACTCCTTTGATCTTCCCTGCTAGATAGGCAAAGGGAATGCTTCCGAATAAATAGGCCACCAAAAAAACCAGATACGATGACATCCTTAATCATTCCTCATCTCTTTTTCTCATTATTATTCTAATCGGTGATCCTTCGAAGCCAAAATTCTTTCTGAGCTGGTTCTCCAAATAGCGTCTATAGGAAAAATGCATTAATTCAGGATCGTTAACAAAGAAAATAAACGTGGGTGGTTGAACACTCTGCTGGGTTGCAAAAAGGATCTTGAGACGTCTTCCTTTATCTGAAGGGGGCGGATTAAGATGAACCCATTCCCGCAGTATACTATTAAGTGTACTAGTCAAAATACGTCTGCTGGTCTGTTCTGACACGAATTCCACTAGTTCCATAATTTTATTGATTCGCTGTCCCGTTTTAGCAGAAACAAACTGGGTGGGGGCATAACCCACAAAAGCCAATTCTTCTCGGAGCTCTTTTTCATATTTGTTTAAGGTCTTATCATCTTTTTCGATAAGGTCCCACTTGTTGATGATCAGAATGAGTCCTTTCCCCTGTTCATGTGCGTAGCCGACAATACGTTTGTCCTGATCGGTGACACCCTCCGTTGAATCGATCACCATCAGGACAACGTCAGCCCGATCTACAGCTCGGAAGGAACGGATAACGCTGTAGTTCTCCGTTACCTCTGCAATTTTCTTCTTCCTTCTGATACCTGCGGTATCAATCAGGACATAATTTCTCTCCTCACATGTAAAAGGTGTATCGATAGCGTCTCTGGTCGTTCCAGGTATATCACTGACGATAACCCTTTCCTCACCCAAAAGCATATTTACGATCGAAGACTTACCGACGTTAGGTCTGCCAATTACGGCGATTTTAATAACATCAGGATCATAGTCTTCTTCTGTCTCTTCGGGAAACTGCGAGATGATGGTATCCAGAAGATCACCAATATTCATGCCATGAACAGCAGATACCGGTATAGCATCACCGAATCCCAAAGCCAGGTACTCATGCGCTTCGGATTCAAAACGTTCGAAATTCTCGACTTTATTGGCAACAAGAAGGACTGGTTTTCCTGACCTTCTCAGGTATTTGGCGATTTGTTCATCATCAGGGGTAGCCTTTGTTTTACCATCAACCATAAAAAGAACGACATCGGCTTCATCAACTGCGATCTCCGCTTGCTGTTTCATCTTAGAAGAAAGCGGAGTTGTCTCATCTTTAAACTCTATTCCTCCCGTATCAATCAAGGTAAATTTTCTGCCCAGCCATTCCGAATCAAAGTATAATCTATCTCTTGTTACTCCAGGCGTATTTTCAACAATCGCAACCATCCCTCCGACAACCCTGTTAAACAGGGTCGATTTTCCGACATTGGGACGGCCAACGATAGCAACTATAGGCTTACTCAATTTCCTGCACCTCCAATTCTCTCCCTATAACACCTTCCAAGAACGCTTTTCCCTTATTCTCGATCACGACTGCTTTGCCGTTGACTTTTTTTTCAAGCCAATCAATACCATATCCATCTAAAAAGATATCTTCATCCGCTTTTAGCATAACCCTGGGAATCAAAAAATACTCTCCTCTGAGATCACCTAATTGGGCTGCAATATCCTGAGCGGTTAATAGTCCGGCAACTGTCACGGTACTGCCAAAGAAATCGTTGATAATCCTGTGAACTGTGATCTTTAAACCTTCTATCGCACTCAGTTTATCAGCCCAGGATCGAAAATATTCTGCAGCTGATGCCCCTGTCACGATGTGAACATCCCTTGCTTTAATCTTCTCAGGGAGAAGAGGGAGATATGGGCTTATCTCTGCATTCATCTTAGCTGCCATACCGATTCCATTTTCGATCTGGGGGAAATAATCGTATTCAGCAGCTAGAGGAAAGTCCTGTCCGGCAAGGACATAAAACTCATCTGAAAAATAGACCAGGTTTTTACCGTAGCAATCCCTGAATATGTGTTGTTTATGATGACCTCGGTACAGAATTTCTTTAGCATTCTGGGGCTGGACGGTCTTAAGCCGTGTAAGTTTGTCGCGATGTTTGGTTATGCCCACCGGTACAACGCCAATAGACTGAACAGCCGGATAAAAAGAAGCCAGATTCTCGATGGACTCCCATAATATTTCGCCATCGTTGTATCCCGGTACCAAGACGATTTGCGTGTGCAGGGTTAACCCTGCTTCAGCAAGCAATTTGAGTTGATCAGGCAATTCTCCTGCTTTCGGATTTCCCATCAGCCTCTGGCGGGCTGCAGGATCCCAGGCGTGAACCGAGATGTACAGAGGACTCAGGTGTAAGTCGATTATCCTGTTGAAATCAGCCTGGGACAGATTTGATAACGTGATATAGCTACCTTGAGTCACTGAAAGTCGATAATCATCATCCCGATCGTAGAGTGATTTTCTCATTCCGGAAGGCATCTGTTGAACAAAACAGAATACACAATTGTTATGACACCGTTTAAGACCCTTTACGCTAAGGGAATGAACTTCGATTCCCAGAAATTCTCCCGGTTCCTTCTCGATATCCAATTCCCAGATTTCCTCATTTATTTTTTCAATTAAGAGTGTAAAAGCATCGTCAGAGGTATAATACTGGAGATCCAGAACATCATCAATTCTTTTATCATTAACCTGAAGGATAACGTCTCCCTGTTCTATTTCCATTTCCGAGGCAATACTGCCGCTAAGGACTTTCGTCACGATTAAACCTTTGGACAAGATTTTACCATCCCTTAACATTAATTCTATTCATCATTATTACCTTTATTTCCAGATCATACTCTTTTTTCATTCAGGCAGTAGCGTGATATGTTCAGTAATATTCCAATTTCAAACATCGTAATCAGCAAGGAACTTCCCCCATAAGATATTAAAGGAAGCGTTATACCTGTAACAGGGAATAAACCTGTTACCACGCAGATATTCACCGTTGTCTGAATCGCTAAAATAGATGTTATACCAAAACCAAGTAATCGACCAAAGCGGTCCGGGCACTGTCTGGAGATCATATACCCTCTTGTGACTAAAATAATAAAACAAACGAGAACAAAGGATGTACCAAAAAAGCCGAATTCCTCACCGATAACCGCAAAAATAGTATCTGTATAATTCTCTGGCAAATTAGCGTTCTGGGTACTTCGACCAATACCGATTCCAAACAATCCACCCGTTCCAAAGGCGATCTGGGCATTAACAATCTGGTATCCATGAGTAGACGCATATTTCCAGGGATAAAGCCAGCCTAATATTCGATTCCATTGGTACTCAGTCCCTTTGATTAAATAATAACCGGGAATCCCCACAAGAGGAATGGCTGCCAGGAAATACGCTGTCGATAGTTCGGTCATGAACAGCATCGCAGCACACGCAAGCATCATGACGATGGTCGTGCCGAGATCGGGTTGTTTGTACACTAGAAATAGGATTACCCCCATGACTATAACAGGTAAAAAGACATCGGTTATTTTTTTAACAGGATAACGATTGAGGATGTATGCTAAGAAAAGCACTAGTGCCAGTTTGGCTACTTCAGACGGTTGAATAGATACTCCCGCAATAATGAGCCAACGTGCTGAACCATTCATTGTTTTAGCTAGATCACTGAATTCGACGAGCAGCAATAAAATAATGGAAACGAGTATCCCGATACCGGAGAACTTTTTCCAGTGCTTATAGGGAATGATAAGAGCCATAAACCCTGCCAGGAGTCCTAAACAAGCCCATCTCAGCTGCTTAAAGAAAAGGGCATAGGAATTATCAGTTTCTTTAAAAGCAAACAGTGAACTGGCACTTAAAACCATGATCAGCCCAATCCCCAGTAGAATAATTGTAACAAACAAGAGAACAAAATCTGGTTTCTTTGGTTTTATTTTAGATACCGCCATAGATTAGCCTCCTGCTTATCAGTCATCAGAAAATGTCTTGAAGCGAAATGACTTCTGGCTGCAAAAAGCAATAAGTCATATACATTCAGAATTGGCAAAGTGTGAACAACTACTCTTCACTGCTTTCCTGAATATCACCTAAAGCATCACCGATGGTTACATCCTGAACTTCCTCTTGATTACTCAGAGCTTGTTGGTCTTCGGCTTTCTGCGAATCAGCCATGAGTTCTCTGATGCTCAAACTGATTCTTTTGTCTTCGGGTTTACACTCGATAACCTTAGCCTTTACTATCTGGCCCACTTTAACGACATCATCCACTTTATTTACTCTGCTGTCAGATAGCTGGGAGATATGAATCAGGGCATCAACACCATCTTCAATTTGGACAAAAGCACCAAAGGCAGCTAACCTCACCACTTTTCCTTCGACGATGGAGCTGACAGGATAATTTTCAGCGATTACTGACCACGGATTGACTTTTAGCTGTTTAAGACCTAAAGAGATGCGACCTTTATTCTTGTCAATGGAAAGAACCTGAACTTCGACTTCATCATCAACACTAACAATTTCTGATGGGTTATTGACCCTGGAAAATGCCATGTCAGAAACATGTAACAATCCATCGATGCCACCGAGATCAACAAAAGCACCAAAGTTGGTAAGGCGACGAACCACACCTTTTACGACATCGCCTTCTTTCAGGCTTTCCAGCAGCTTCTCACGTTTACCGATTTGTTCTTCAGCCAGGATAGCCTTCTGAGACAGAACAAGCTTTTTCTTGGCTGGATCGTATTCAATGACTCTGAGTCTCAGTGTTATACCTACATATTTATTAAGATCATCGACAAAACCCATCTCAATCTGGGAAGCAGGAACAAAACCTCTCATACCTAGATCAACCAGCAATCCGCCTTTGATGGCTTCTGTCACTCTAGCTTGAACCTCTTCTTTGGTCTCAGCAATTTTTGCAATGCGTTCTCTGGCTTCATTTTCCACCACACGTTTTCGGGAAAGAACGGTATATCCTTCCTTATTCTCCACCTTCGTAACCATAGCGGTAACAGTGTCGCCAACCTTAAGGACATCATTAATATCTAAAACCTTTGTAGCTGCAACTTCTTCTATAGGAATAACACCTTCAGATTTCCAGGCGATATCTACAAAGACTTCTTCATTCGTAATCTTGACTACTGTGCCTTTAACGATAGCTCCGCCATATATCTTCGGTAGTTCATCAGCAAAACTATCCATCGTATCTGCATCTTCACTATTGACATTAGCATTTGGTTCATCAACTACTGTGATTACCTCTTCATCTGAAGCCCCATTCATTTTGTCCATCATTTCTGACATTTTACTGTAAACCTCCTCGATAATCCAATCTGGCGTCGAAGCACCGGCCGTCAGACCGACACTTTTTGCATCCTTAAACCAGATCTCATTTATTTCATCCGCAGTTTCAACCAAATATGTTTTTGTTTTTTTATTGCAAATCGACCCGAGTTTCCGTGTGTTGGAACTACTTCTTCCTCCAGCTACGATCATGACGTCCACTTTTGCCGACAGTTCGCAGGCAGATGCTTGTCTTTCTTCAGTTGCACTGCAAATGGTATGGTGAACGATGAGTTTTGGGGTATGTTTCTTGAGTTCCTCAGTGATAACAGAAAAATTATTCTTTGGTTGGGTTGTCTGAGCTAAAACGGCGATACTGGGATAGTTAGGAATTACTTTTGCTTCATCTAACGTCTCTATCGCTCTCGCATTTTCACCTGCCCAGCCTAATATCCCTATGACTTCAGGATGAGTTCGGTCACCCACAACCACCACAAAACTATCTTTTGATGATTTGGCAGCCAGCCTTTGAGCCTTTTGCACATAGGGGCATGTGGCATCAATTATCCCGATGCCTTTTTTTTCTGCTTCCGAATAGATCCACGGAGGTACACCGTGTGATCGGATGACAAGTTGTTGTCCTTCCTCGACCTCTCCTATCGTATTAACTTCTTTAATTCCCTTATCTTTAAGATAATCAACAACCTGTTGATTATGTATGAGCGGTCCTAATGATGCAGTATTCCCTCTGAGTGCGGCTCTTTCAGCCATTTCTATAGCTCTTTTCACCCCGAAACAAAATCCTGCTTTTTCCGCCCTTATTATACTCAATAATAACTGCCCTCCTTTTTGCGCATAACAGTTAATTTCGCTAGGAAACACAAAAATCCTGCTTATTTATAGGTTTTTTGAACTTTGGCACATTATTACATTTGATCGACAACACTCATGATTTCATTCGCTAACCAGGCTCTGCGATCTGTTACATCCTGGGGAATGGTAATTTGTTCTACATAGACAGGCTTTCCTATTATTATACCTATGTTGCCCCTTTTTTGACTAAGTAGTCCTCTTGAGCCATAGACTTTAACAGGCAGAATCGGTGCTTTGCTTTTTTCCATGATCAGGGCAATTCCTGACATCGCTTCCTGAATTTCACCCGATTTAGATCTGGTTCCTTCCGGGAAGATCCCAAGAACGTTGCCATCCTTTAAGACTCCGATCGATTTTCGAATAGCACTGATATCACCTCGACCGCGCTTGACGGGGAAGGCTCCAAGGTGTGGCACGATCTTCCCCAATAGGGGATGTTCAAATAATTCTTCTTTAGCCATGAAGAAGATGGGCCTGGGTAATGTACATCCTACGATGATCGGATCCCACAGGCTGATGTGGTTACTGGCAATAATGACTGGTCCAGCGGGCGGAAGATTCTCCAACCCCTGAATCTTATAACCTTTTATCTTTAATAGAATAGAAAGAAGTCTTTTGGCAAGCGCGTAGAATTTCACACTAAGCCTCCCTAACGATTTTTACTATTTGCTCAACCACTTCCTCGATGCTTAATCCGGTTGTATCTAAAACAATAGCATCTCGGGCAGGCTTTAGGGGTGCGATTTCCCTCTGGGAATCTTGTCTATCCCTTTTTTCAATATCATTTAAAACATCTTGCAGAGATGATCCTTTTTCTGCCTGAATATTCTCCAGATATCTTCTTCTGGCTCTCTCTTCTTCTGAGGCGGTCAAATAGATCTTCACCTTAGCGGTGGGTAGTACATAGGTCCCAATATCTCTGCCATCCATCACAACATTTCCCTTTTCTGCTTCCAGACGTTGGAGACGAACCAATTGCTCTCTTACTCCTGGATAGGAAGCAACGATGGAAACAGCACGGCTGACTGCATCACTGCGAATTTGAATTGTCACATCAAAACCATCACAGTAGACCGTTCGATGATCAACATGACTAAAGCTGATTGCAGAATTAATGGCAAGTTCTGTAATCCGTTGTTCATCCTCAAGGGGTATTTCTTCTTGAAGTGCTTTATACGCGATTGCTCGGTACATTGCACCGGTATCTAAATAGCAGTACCCGAGGATCTCTGCTACTTTTCTCGCAACCGTACTCTTTCCGGCTCCGGCAGGCCCATCAATTGCAATCTGCTGATATTTTTGTTTCATATGTTCCAACATTCTGCCCACCCCTTGCCAATTCTACTTTAAAAATTATACCACAGTAAAATCTTCCCTAACAATCATATCCTTAATAATATGCTGAGATCATAATAACCGCTAAGAGATTATTAAGTGCGTGTAATCCCATGGAGGGATAGATCGATTTATGCTTCACATAAAGGTAACCAAGTCCTACACCTAAGGCAAATCTCGGCACGAAACCAATCAGTTCAAAATGCAAAGCAGAAAAAATAGCTGCACTAAGGATTATGGCTGTCCAACAGCCAAAATAGGTTCGCAAACTACCAAACAGTAAACCTCTGAAAAGAGTTTCTTCAATAATCGGGGCAGCAACTGCAATTAGAAAAATATTGGCAACCAAAATCAAGAACGTAGGTTTTTGCAAAAGCCTTAAAAGTTCATTTTCAGGTGGAGTTATCCCAAGAGAAAAAAGGATAAACATATAAGCGATGTGAATGAGCCATGTAAGGCCCCATATCTTAAAAACATCTGTAATACTAGATCTAATATCAGCCTTTGTCCAACCCAACTCGGTTAGTGTTAATGATTTGCTAAACTTGATCGTTACGATCAAAATGGTAAATAAGGTATTGGAGGCTAAGATCGACAGGTAATAAGCAGTTTTTTGATCTGTGGTATGATTGAAAATAAAACCATTAACAATCATCATGCTCAAAAAGACTGCGATAATACCGATGATCACGTTGAATAAGACGTTACCATCCAGTCTGCTTTTGTCTGCGTAGCTTTGACTGTTTAAAAATGCTTCCCGCTCCTCACGCTCAAGTACTCCAATGTCCTGTTTCAGGCCGTCTTGGTATTTGCCATCATCATCATGATAAGAATCAGTGGCTCGGTTCTGCTCAATTACTGTTCTGTTAACTTGGGGGTTATTATCAGTTTGATCAAATGGATTATCCGACAGGTCGGTTTTCCTTATCTTTTCCTCTTCAGTCATTTTTCACCCTCATTTTTTGTAAAATTATTCTTGTTTATTTTTAGCTAATCCATTACATAATAAACTTGACAAAAGATTTACAGGTCTATTGCAACCTTTACAAAATAAACTTCAGCATAAAAGGAGGCTGGTTCTTCGTGTTTTCCAGAAGATCAAATAATAATAGTTGGATTATGATTAGCTCCGCTATGGTCGGAGGCTTCCTACTTGGGTTGTCATATAAGAAATATGGAAAAACCATTCAACATCGTGTACAAAAGATGACCAAAAGACAACTGGATTACGATGATTTTATGACATCTCACGAACCAGATGCTTAAATAACAGATTATGAATCACTGAGGCACGTCTGTGATTAGTATTTCCGTCAAATTAGTATTTCTGTCAATAATGTTAAAAAGGTTTAAAATATAGGCTCCTTTCAGGGGCTTATATTATTTTATCAAATCCCCAATAAACAACCATGCCGAACAGAACAGACATAAGCAGATTCGGAACTTTCCGGGCAAAAATAAATGTACTGATTCCTGCAAGCAAATAGGGATTCAGAAAAGTGAAGTCGTTTTCCTGATAAAGCACAAATTCAGGGATTACCAGTGCCGCCAGAAGAGCCACTGGAACAAGCTGGATGAAGGACTTAAGTACTCCTCCGATCTGTTTATTTCGCAACAGCAGAAACGGCAGAACTCTGGCTCCATATGTTACTGCGGCCATGACCAGAATAATTTGAAGAATCTCCATTGTCATCTGTACTTTTCTCCTCAAAAATATACCTTGGCTTTTATATCGGTCTTTGTCTGATCAAACCAGGATTAGAACCGGTGTCAACATTCCATCGTTTGTCTCTGTCCCCTATTCTTCCGCTGTTCCAGCCAAGCACCGATGGCTGCAGCAAAGGCGACACTCAGTAATAAATACATCTTCCCGGGTATCAGAACTTTAAAAACAACAGCCAGTAATCCCGCTGTCACGTACGTAAGTATATTATTTCGATTGACTGTACCTATCGTTAAGACGATGAATAGAGCCAAGAGTGCAAAATCAAACCCTGAAAAATTGATAGTCAGCCGATTCCCCATCCAAGCTCCGATGAAAGAAAAGACTACCCAGGAACAGAATGCACCAACATTCACACCTAGAGCCACTCTGCTTCGTTCTTCTGGGGTCGGTATGTCTTCCAGCAGTTTGGAGGAAAGAACAAACGATTCATCGGTGATTCCTTGAGCTAACAGGACAAGTTTAGGAAGCGATATTCCCCCAAAAAAGCGGATCATGGAAAAACTCATGAGAATATGTCTAATGTTTACGATCAACGTGGTGATACCGATTACCCATATGGTTGCTCCCTGTCCGATCAGCTGAATGGCAATAAACTGGGCGGCTCCCGCAAATACCAATAAAGACATCAGGCCTGCTTCCCATACATTGAGTCCACTTTTAAGCGACAGGATACCAAACGTGAGTGCAACAGGGGCATAACCCACACCGATGGTTAGAGACTCACGTAAACCATAGACAAAACCTTTTGTTTTCATTATCTCTAACACCCTATCTTCTATAGCTTGTGCAAACTTGAATATACTTTGTTAATTTTTCTCATTTCGCGCCTATATACTTTTCTAATATTAACGTTATTTGCCTTCAATTATTTTTAATAATGGTTTACAACGTAATGTTTAAAACGCCCTAATTATTAATGCAAAAAAACACTCCCGCTTTAGAGTGCAGTTTTACTATTATTCAAACACATTCAACCGACACTGAAGACAGTTTAGCACATACTATCCCTATGAACAAGGGCATGATCGCAGACATATAACCCAATCGTTTATTCAGTTGGGAGCTACCCGATGACCAAGCCCAACTGCTACTTCATCCAAATGAAGTAAACCTACGCCAAAAAATACAGCTACACTGAGATGGTCACCCTTATGGGCGATTGCAATTTTCCCTCCGATATTTAAACCCGCTGCTTTGGACATGATTTGACTGAGAGCTTCCCGTGTGGCACCAGCTACTGCTCCTTCATCACCATGGGTATCTTTGATGACACCTTCGCGTTTGGAGGCTACAATAGCTCTTTCTACCATCTTCTTGATCGATGAAAAATAATCACCACCATAGTCTACAGCTACGGTCTTTATTCCCAGACAAAAAAACTGCTGTTTAATAACACTCTCTTCTTCTCTTGTTTCACTCATCGCCATTTTTAACGCTGCCAGGGCTACCGTTTTACTTTCAGTCGCCATTTTTTCCTCCACAATCATTCTCATTAAACATATTATATAAAATAAAAGCCAAGAACAACACACAAATATTTGTCTTAGGAAGTCGATCTCTCTCTTAATTGAAGATCAAAACTTTTGATGTCTCCATCTAATTCCACGCGGTATCTTTTTTCATTTAGTACTATTTCAACAACAACTGGATAAGGAATATCGGTTGCATCCAAATATACTGTACCTGGCGAGACATTGAGCTGAGTCTCATTTTTGATCATACCAATCTCTTTATCATTCTGTTTGACAACTACTAAACTGTCAGGATCTACCAGGAAATAGAGACTGACGTTTTGAGACTGTCCATTTATGTTCTTTTGATCAGCATATTCATCGTATTTAAAAGCTGGAGAATCGATTTCTCCCGCCACTTTAAGATAAAAATCTATTGGGTCGGTAATTGTTGTCATCTGAAAAACTACCAATAAGACAGTACAGAGAACCATAACTCTGATAAGAGAACTCTCCATACGGTTCATCATCATACTCTTCACTTTACGGTATGGTGAACTGGTAGTTTTAGGGTTCCAACGAATAGGTCTTTTTAGGCGCATCATTAACTCACCTCAGTTATATGTATGCACCAAAATGAGGCATCATACATTACTTAGAACATATTCAGCTGCAGCTTTTCCAGCCTTATATCCGGTAGAAAAAGCTGCCTGAAGATTATAGCCGCCTGTCACCCCATCTACATCGATGACTTCACCAGCCCAGTATAAACCCTTAATCAGGCGCGATTCCATGGTTGTAGGGTTAATCTGTTTCACGTCCACTCCTCCAGAGGTAACGATTGCCACAGACATACCTAAAGTACTGACGATGGATACATTAAGCTCCTGAAGAAGATGACAGAGTTTTTTTCTTTCTTCCTTATTAACTTGGTTAATAGGTTTTTCAGGGTCAATTTCCGAGAGTTGGACGATGACCGGAATCATACTTTTGGGTAAGAGATTATCCAAGGCATTTTTGAATTGTTTATTGTGGAACTTGGCAAAATCCCTTTGAACACGCAAATCAATCTGTTCAAAACTAAGTGCCGGTTTCAGATTGATTTTAATGTTCACTTTTTGCTTATTTTTCAGGGCTTGCGATGCGATTCTACTCAAGGTAAGAATGATCGGGCCAGATATCCCGAAATGTGTGAATAACATCTCTCCAAATTCTTCGGCTTTCTTCTTGCCATCTACCCAAATGGAAGCTTCAACATTCTTCAGGGTTAGCCCTTGTAGGTCTTTCGGCCATTGTTCAAGGGTTCTTAACGGAACAAGTGCTGGTAACGGGTCAACAACCCTATGTCCCAATTGGCTAGCCAGGTGATAGCCTACCCCGGTAGAACCCGTCCCTGGGTAGGAAGCTCCGCCTGTAGCGATTATAACTGCATCCGCATTAAGGACTTCTCCGCTGTCTTTCAGTTTTAATCCTGTGATCTTTTTTTCTTCATCCACCATCACTTCAGCAACAGCTTGATTGAGAATTACCTTGACCATATTTTCATGCAGGAATTTTTTCAAGCCATTAACGATAACTTCAGAATCATCAGCTTCCGGAAAAACCCTGCCACCTCGTTCAACTTTGGTTCGGATGCCATATCTTCCGAAAAAATCGATAAGACCCTGATTATCTAATTCTTTTAAAGAAGCATATAAGAATTTACCGTTACCGGGATAATACTGAATGAAATCAGTGATATCACCTGCATTGGTAAGATTACATCTTCCCTTGCCTGAAATGGCGATTTTACTTCCCAATCTTTTCATCTTTTCAATAAGGATCACTTCGGTTCCTTTGGCAGCAGCCTGACCAGCGGCCATCATGCCGGCAGCACCTCCGCCAACAACAATAATTTTCTTTTTACTCATATCTACCTATCCCTTTTATCTTTTAGCATTGTAATCAAGTATTGTTTATTTTGTATAAAAATTTATTTTATCTAATAGTATTAGCCAAAAAACAGAGCTAATATATAGTCATCTTGATTAATATAGATGAAAAACTTAAAAATAGAATAATCTATTTTTAAGTTTTCCTAAAAATTTTTAAGGAATAAATTACAATATATATATCAATTGAATATGACGTATTTTCTATCGTTTGATGACTGCTCTTAATTTGCCGAAACTTCTCGATTCCCTTTTCAGGAAGACTACGATTAATAGAGTATACCTTTAAGATTAGGATCTTTAGCCGCACAGGGCATACATAATTGGGGTTCAATATTATGAAAGATTTGTTTGCCACACTTGGTGCAGAATCTGGCCACAGTTTCAATCAGCAGGATTTTTCCCGTCAAGAATCGATGAGAAAAATCAACGTATTCAAACCGGAGCGCTTTAGGACCACAAATATCGACACACCGATCACATTGAACACATTTGGCGGGCTCATATATCAGGCGGATTTTGCCATCCTTCTGTACTTGTTCAAGTGCTCCCTGAGGACAAATCTTGGCACAAACCCCGCAACTCGTACACTTTTCGTCGGCTTTAATTGCTTTATAGGGGATCTTTTTTTCAGGATTATTCTTCAGAGCTTCAGCAAACCATTGGCGCGTCTTGGGAGTGTGATACGTCTCTTCAGCTTCGATCCCTGGCAGAAGTGATTTGATCTTGGCTTTTCCTTGACGTAAACTTAGAAGTTCTCTGGCTTGGATAAGGCTGTTTTTTGCATCTTTTTTATCATTTTGACTCGTTGCTGCTTGTATTTCTGATTCTATAGTGGCAGGGGCAATTTCTATTTTAATCTGAGGATGGTTGGGCCAAGCTTGAAGAAGCTCCTTTAACGAAGCAACACTTACGGCACAAGCTTGTCGGTCATCGCAATTTCCACAATCACCTGTTAGAATCTTAACTTCTTTTGAATCTGCCAATAGCATGATTGTCGTCCAGGCATCTCTATCTAACATCCCCAAACAAGCTATCTCATAACCTTCAGCTTGGGCGATCGGACAATTAAGAATAATTTTCTCACTTTCAAAAAGGTATTGACCAAGATTATCCATATCTTTATCTACAAAGCCATCACTGGGGCAGACATTCATGCATACCCCACATTCGGTACATTTTTCTTTATTAATCTCTTTTTTTTCATTAATGGCATCATGAGGACAGAATTGGATACATAATCTACATTCCCTCGGATATGGTTTTTTTAGGTTCAAACAATTTCCGGAATGGAATAAGATTTGATTATTATTTAATACCATCTTCTATCTCCCCTCTCTAAAAGTTAAATGCAGTTATCTCTCTCAAGTAGTGTTAATCGATTCAAAACATCATCTTTTATTATCCTATATTCGATATAATTTGGATAGAGAAAAAAGCAAAAATACTCTAATAGGACTGTATTATATAATAACTCAACTTGCCCATCTTATTTTGAGACCTGAGATAATAACTATTCATATAAATTAAGATTTAATATCAATAAACTAAATTATAGTTTAAATTTGTTAGGAATTCAAAAGATTTTTTCTTTTTCCCAGTAATTGCTCTGTAATTACTAAGAGAATAACAGTGCTTGGTAACGGAGTCTTTATATTTCTAAAAAGATTAAGAAAAACAAAAAGCCTACCAATATAGTGGCAGACTTCGCTAATCAGCAAACTTCCTCTGAAGTTGTTTAGGACACTTATCCCTTGAATGTTTTTAGAATCTCTTCTTCTACTCCGGAAAGATGAAGCAGCATCTGCTTTTTAGCACCTTTGACATCTCTGTTTTTAATGGCCTCGTAGATCGTCACATGCTCCTCAAATAATAATTCGGGAGTATATTTACCTTCATACAGTTTCGATCGGGTAGCCCTGATTAGATGATGAAGGTTATCAACGATCGTATCCATTAAACGTATGGTAATCTTATTATGTGTTGCAACAGCAATCGTATAGTGAAACGTCAGATCTGCTTTTTCACTGATAATACCAGAGCCAATCAGATTGCTTTTCATGGTCTCCAACGTTTGAGCCAATTCGTTAATTTCTTTGAGTGTCGCTCTTTCAGCCGCATACCCTACGGCTTGGACTTCAATCATCCTTCGAACCTCTAATATCTCTAGTACCGATCCTTTATCCAGGTATAGGGCCCAGGCCAAATTAGACATCATGGATTCTGCTTTAATCTGCTTGATAAACGTACCTTCACCAGTACGCACCTCCAGCATACCCATCATTTCTAAAGCACTTAATGCTTCCCTGATTGATGACCGACTCACTTTAAAGCTCTCAACTAATTCCCTCTCGGCGGGTAGTTTATCACCGGGTTTTATTTGGCCATCAATAATGAGCTGCTTGATCTGATCAACAATCTCCTCGTAAATCTTTTTTGTCTTGATTGGTCTGAGTTCTACTCCCATGTTCTACCTCCGGTCTTGGATAGAGTGGTTTAATCCTAAATTAGGTAATAATTGAATAGGTAGTTATTGAAGGTTTAAAGTTTTATTTTATTCCAGAAATCAATATGTATTTGTCTGCAACTATAGTTCTAAATTGGGAAAGGGCATGACGCCCTTTCCCTTTTAGTTAAATGAACTTACTTTTTAGCCTGCTATTTCGCAGAGATTGAACCATTCAACTTCTGCAGCCTACTTTTATTGGTAGCAAGTACAAAGATGGTAGTGGCATAGAAGGCAATGACGATGATACTTCCAAGGTTGAGCGGGCCATTGGCTTGCCAGTAGAGGTAAGAGTAGCCAACCGCACCTGGAATGAACGCATAGTAGAGGAAGACGAGGAAAGTCTTACGAATAACGTCTCCTTCACGGCCTAAGAAACCAACCACCGCGGAAGCAGCAACGACGTTATGGATACAGATGGTGTTACCGGCAGCACCACCGATAGCTTGGAGTGCTACAACCCAGAGTGGCCATTCAAGAGCCATCGGAGCCAGTGCTGAATTACCTTCAACAATGAGTTGAGCAGTCTTGAATTGGAAGAGAGAGAAGGTCATATTGGAAACGGTATTGGAACCTGCAACGAAGGCACCCAGACCACCGATGACCGGTGCAAACAGAGGCCATAATCCGCCGGTCAGGCTATAGGTTGCTTCAGCTAAGGCGTAAGGCATCTTGAGGAAGCCAGCTCCGCCGCCACCGGAGTTAATGAATACCTGAACCATCGGAACGGTGAAGATCAGCGCAGTACTTGCACTAACGATAGTTTTGCCCGCAGTTTTCCATGCTTTAGCATAAGCATCGGTCTTCATGCCATGAAGAGCAAACGTAATTAAGGAAACTGCGATAAAGATGGTACCAGGAGAATATCCAATTCCAAACTTTGGTGTAATACCACCGACTGTTGGGAAAGTAATAGTGATGGAGTTGAGAAGAGCCTTAACAGGTGCTATCAAACGGGTGAAGAGGATCAAACCAGCAACGCAAACATAAGGCATCCAAGCCATCAGGGTTCCCATGCCACCGGGTTTCTCTACATAATGAATATCGATGCTTCCTGTCCAGGAAGGATCCCATTCTTTCTTGTCGATGAAATCCCAATCATCTTTTGGGGTAAGGAATTTAGCTCGAGCTGCAAAGATCACGATGACCAAACCGGTGAGTCCGCCCAGCATAGAGGTTAACTCGTAGTTTACAAAGTGATTGATCAAAACATAAGGAATGGTCATAGCCAGTGCTGAGAAAATAGCAAATGGCCAAATCGCCAGACCTTCAGAGTAGGATTTGTTCTTTCCGAATAATCTGGTCATGAATGCAACCAGGATTAACGGAATGAGTAAGCCTCCAACGAAGTGGAGTACCGCTACCTTATTAGCGAATATCTTAACAAATTCATCATAGTAAGCCAATGAATCAAGCTTACCAGCTGAATCAACAATCGGAACACCGATCTTGGATGCAAACTCATTAACCAGTTGGTCATTACCTTGGCCGAGACCGGTACCAACACCAACACGGAGAGGAGTACCAACCGCACCGAAGGAAACCGGTGTACTTTGGATGATCATACCGGCGATAACGGATGCAAACGCCGGGAAACCTAGTCCAAGCATGAGAGGACAAGCAACCGCTGCAGGTGTTCCGAAGCCTGAAGCACCTTCAATGAAGGAGCCGAATAACCAAGCAACGATGATAACCTGTACACGTCTGTCAGCAGATACACCCATCAAGCTTTGACGGATCTGATGGAGACCACCGCTCTCCATAACGGTATAGAGAACCAGGATCGAACCAAAGATAATATACAATAAGCCGACTGCAACAATGATACCGTTAAAGGTACCACCGAGGATCTGGGCTACAGGCAGTTTCCATACGAAGTAAGCGATAATAACTACAGTGACGTATGATAATGGCATCGCTTTGCTTGCAGGCCATCTAAGACCGACAAGAAAGATTGCCACGACGATAATCGGTAGCAACGCCAGAAAACCTTGCATCAAAATACTCATTAATTTCCCTCCTTGTTATCGTAACCATGTACTCTTAGGAGAAAGGTTCAAACTTATATTAAGATTACCATTAAGACAAATTGATGATTTCGTTTAGTTGGTGTTATTCAGCATAAAGATGATATATATCCTTTCAATCAACTAAGTACCAAATAAGATTTCCTTACACTCCTCCTCTCACATTTTTATAAAGTTCTTATATTTCATTTATTTCTTTAATTTCACCCCCTTGGTTAAAAAAATTACTGGTCTTACCAAAACACTATTCAAGTTAGTATGACAATAGTACTTAGTAATCCAGTAGACTACTGTAATGTTAATTGAATATTAAGAATTTTTCAATAGTTTGTACTTGTCCATACATTCACAAAATTACAAATAATCAACGATATCCCTAAAATACCGACAAAAACTGATAGTTTGTACTAATAATGTTTTACACATTGAAATTTTATTTAGTCTTTAGTGTTTAGCTTCATACTATTATTTGATTATGCCTCTCATGGCAAGAAAAAAAGCAGCTTTGAGCTGCCCCCCTAAATTAATTTCTAAGCAAATGTATTTAAATTAATTAATGAAATATATGGATTGAATTCTGATTATTTCAATATATGAATTGGCGTCAATTGTCGAAAAGTTTATTGAAAAACTTTCAGTATTTCTTCCTCGACTCCGTCAAGATGAACTATCATTTGTCTTCTGGCTTCAGTAGAATTTCTATTTTTTATGGCCATAAAAATTCTTTCATGTTCCTGATATAATAATTCAGGTGTATACTTTCCTTCATAAAGTTTGGAACGGCTGGCCCGAATCAGATGCTGAAGGTGGTCGGAGATGGTATCCATTAAACGAATGGTAATCTTATTATGAGTAGCCTTTGCAATAGTATAATGGAATAGATGATCTGCTTTTTCCCCCATTGACCCGGAATTATATAAGCTCATCCGCATAGAGTTCAGCGAAGATTCCAATTCTGAAATCTCCTCGTTGGTAGCTCTTTCCGCTGCGTAGCCTGCAGCTTGCACTTCTATCATTCGTCTTACTTCAAGGATCTCTAATACTGATCCTTTCTCCATGGATAAGGCCCACGTCAGGGATACGGCCATAGAATCTGCTTGCAACTGACGGAAATAAGCTCCTTCTCCTGTTCTTACTTCCAATAATCCCATTATTTCCAAAGCACTTAATGCTTCTCTGATAGATGCTCTGCTTACCCTGAAGCTTTCGACCAGATGACGCTCCGAAGGTAATTTATCCCCAGGCTTGATATGCCCATCCAGGATAAGCTGTCTGATCTGATCGACAATCTCTTCGTAGATTTTCTTCGTTTTTATCGGTTTCAGCTCAACGCTCATATGCCACCTCCAAGCATGAAATGCCTAGTCTAATCCTCCAATAGAGTTTTCCTTTCTATATCAAAGAATATACTTTATAAACGATCTTATATCCTGAAGATGTTATCCATATCTGGCAGAAATGATAACGTTACCAGTAATAAAAAGTGTGGGAAAGGGCTATAGCCCTTTCCCATACTATGTGTCGATAAGACTTAGCTATTTTGCTGATATTGAACCATTTAACTTTTTGAGGCGACTTGGATTTGTCGCTAACATGTAGATAACAGCTGCATAGAAGACAACGAGAATGATGGTTCCAAGGTTGAATGGGCCTTGAGCTCCCCAGTAGAGGTATGAGTATCCAAAAGCACCTGGGATAAATGCATAGTATAGGAAGAACAGGAAGGTCTTACGGATGGTATCCCCTTCACGTCCGACAAAGCCTACTACTGCGGATGCAGCAACAACGTTGTGGATACAGATGGTGTTACCAGCAGCACCACCAATAGCTTGTAGGGCAACTACCCAGATAGGCCACTCTAACGTCATTGGAGCAAGAGCCGGGTTACCGGCAACGATCAGCTGTGCAGTTTTGAATTGGAAGAGGGAGAAAGTCATATTGGAAACAGTATTGGAACCAGCAACGAAGGCACCCAGACCACCAATAATCGGAGCAAATAGAGGCCATAATCCACCAGTCAGTTGATAGGTAGCTTCAGCCAGAGCATACGGCATCTTGAGGTAGCCGGCTGCACCGCCACCTGAGTTGATAAGCACCTGAACCATAGGAACGGTGAAAATAAGAGCAGTACTTGCGCTGATGATAACTTTACTGGAAGTTTTCCAGGCTTTAGCATAAGCATCCGTCTTCATACCATGGACAAGGAAGGTCAGCAAGGATACGGCAATAAAGATAGTTCCGGGGGAATAACCAATACCAAAGCTTGCCTTGATTCCGCCGACTGCTGGGAACTTAATGGTAATGGTATTAAGAAAAGCTTTAACGGGAGCAACAAGACGAGTGAAGAGAATCAAACCAGCGACGAAAACGTAAGGCATCCAAGCCATCATAGTCGACATGCCACCTGGCTTTTCAACATAGTGGACATCTAAGCTGCCTGTCCAGGAAGGATCCCATTCTTTCTTATCGATAAAATCCCAGCTCTCTTTGGGTGTGAGGAACTTAGCTCTAGCAGCTACAACAACGATAGCAAGTCCGGTTAATCCGCCCAGCATCGAAGTGAGCTCATAGTTGACGTAGAAGTTAATCAGAACATACGGAATGGTCATTGCGAGAGCACCAAAGATAGCAAATGGCCAAATCGCAAAGCCTTCAGACCAGGATTTATTCTTACCAAAGATACGGGTCATAAAGCCAACTAAAAGAAGTGGGGTGAGGAAGCCACCGACAAAGTGCAGGAGTGCAACTTTATGAGCAAAAATCGCAACAAATTGATCATAGTAAGCCAGTGAATCCAGCTTGCCAGCTGAATCAACGATCGGAACACCGATTTGGGCAGCAAATTCGTTAACAACCTTGTCATTTCCTGCTCCAAGACCAGTTCCAACACCGACACGTAAAGGAGTACCAACCGCTCCGAAGGAAACCGGTGTACTTTGGATAATCATACCGGCGATAACTGAAGCGAATGCAGGGAAGCCAAGACCTAACATCAGAGGACAGGCAACTGCAGCTGGTGTACCGAAACCTGAGGAACCTTCAATGAAGGAGCCAAACAGCCAAGCAACGATGATAACCTGAACACGTCTGTCAGGAGATACATCGATCAAGCTTTGGCGGATCTGGTGTAAGCCACCGCTCTCCATAACAGTATAGAGAACAAGAACGGAACCAAAAATAATGTAAAGAAGACTGACTGCTACGACGATACCGTTAAACGTAGCACCGACAATCTGCATAATAGGTAGTTTCCAAACAAAGTAGCCAATAATGACAACGGTGATATATGAAAGAGGCATTGCTTTACTTGCAGGCCATCTTAGTCCTACGAGGAAGATCGCTACCACAAGAATCGGTAGTAACGCAAGAAATCCTTGCATTAAAATGCTCATTGAAAAACCTCCTTAAGTATAATTTGAAGTCTCAAGATTTTGATTAAAATGGACTAATAATTTCTTTATTAAATACTACTTCCAATCATAAATTTTATCGTTTTAATTAAATTTGTTTAATTAATTAAGCAAAAAAATTTCTTGTTATCCCTCCCTTTCGTTTAATTGTCTGTTCCAGATCGTTCCCCCCTCTCATACAACTTTTATTGGTCAAGCTATCTGACAATATGATCCTCTAAAGGCACATCAGTCTTTTAGCAAAACCACACTTGATACAATTTTAATTAAATATTTTGAATATTACAACTGTTATGAATCGTCTGTATTATTATACTATTTGGATTTTTCTATCTATATCTTTATCGATCGACAAATATTTTACTCAAATTTCAAATTATAAAATAAAAAGGAAGCTACATTTAAGTAACTTCTTTATTTTCTCTTTTATTTCATTATTTTCATGTCGATAAAATTAAATTAAGGCAATAAATAGTTCTATGGTTAAATCCATGCAAACCCGTTCCTTACAGAGTATTTTGGAACTTTTTTAAAATCACTTTTTCTACACCCTCAAGGTGTTTGAGCATGCTTTCTTTGGCCCTTTCAGGGTCTTTGGATTTAATGGCATCAAAAATATCCCAGTGTTCTTTGTATAATATTTCAGGAGTGTATCGATCCTGAAAAAGTTGAGGATATATCAGTCTGATTAAGTGTTGGATGTGATCTGATATGGTATCCATTAAGCGAATCGTAATTTTATTCTGCGTAGCTTTGGCAATCAGATAATGAAAATGGTGATCCGCTTTTTCCCAGTCAGGGCGACGCTCAATCATTGAATACAAGATTCTTTCCAATTGATGCAATTCTACTGTTGTAGCTCTCTCTGCTGCGAAGCCGGCAGCTTGAATTTCCATCATCCTGCGTACTTCAAAAATCTCTAAAATAGAGCTTTTTTCCATAGAAAGTGCCCAGGTCAAGGCAGTAGCCATAGAATCTGCATGAAGCTGTCGAATATACGCCCCTTCGCCTGTCCTGACTTCGAGTAATCCCATCATTTCCAACGCACTTAGCGCTTCTCTGATCGACGCCCTGCTCACCTTAAAGCTCTCTACGAGATGCCTTTCCGAAGGAAGTTTATCACCTGGTTTGACATGACCGTCCAGGACCAGTTGTCGTATCTGATCAACTATAACTTCATATATCTTCTTGGTTTTAATAGGTTTTAGTTCGACACTCATCTTTGTCATCTCCTATTCTTGAGCTAGAATGACTAAATATGTTTTTGTTCCAAATCACTAAAGATAAATGAAGAAGGCATTAATGACAAGAGCTTCAAATGGAGAGACAAATCTGGACAGATTAGCTGTTGCTGGAAGGTAGGAAGGGCCATATCTGACCCTTCCCTTTATTCAATATCTCTTTTAAGGGGCGAGATTCTATTTGGCGACTATGGAACCATTTGACTTCCTAAGCCTGCTCTTATTAGTCGCCAGCATGTAAATGACGGCTGCGTAGAAGGCTACAAGGATAATAGTACCAAGGTTAAACGGACCATTGGCATCCCAGTACAGATAGGTATAACCCCAAGCACCAGGAATGAATGCGTAGTAGAGGAAGAACAGGAAGGTCTTACGGATGGTATCCCCTTCACGTCCAACGAAGCCTACCACCGCAGAAGCTGCAACCACGTTATGAATACAGATGGTGTTACCAGCAGCACCGCCGATAGCTTGAAGAGCAACGATCCAGATCGGCCATTCCATTGCCATGGAAGATAGTGCTGGATTACCAGATACGATAAGTTGAGCAGTCTTGAATTGGAACAGAGAAAAGGTCATGTTGGATACGGTATTGGAACCGGCAACGAATGCACCGAGACCTCCGATAATTGGAGCAAATAAAGGCCACAGTCCGCCGGTTAATTGATAGGTCGCTTCAGCCAGAGCATAAGGCATCTTCATATATCCCGCTGCACCGCCGCCGGAATTGATAAGAACCTGAACCATGGGAACGGTGAAGATAAGTGCTACGCTGGCACTGACAATAACTTTACTGGCTTGTTTCCAGGCTTTTGCATAAGCATCAGTCTTCATACCATGGGTTAAGAAGGTTAAGAGAGAAACAGCGATAAAGATGGTTCCGGGTGAGTAAGCGATACCCCAGCTAGCTGCGATTCCGCCAATTTTAGGAAACTTGATAACAATGGTGTTGAGCCATGTTTTGAGGGGAATAATGAGACGGGTCAAGAGAATTAAGCCGGCTACATAGATATATGGCATCCAAGCTATGAGGGTAGACATTCCACCTGGTTTCTCAACATAGTGAACTTCGAGGTTTCCAGTCCAGGATGGATCCCAGTCTTTTTTATCCAGGAAGTCCCACTCTTCCCCTTCTTTCGGGGTGAGGAATTTGTTCTTGGCAGCAATAACCACGATAACCAGGCCAGTAAGTGCACCGAGCATAGAAGTTAATTCATAGTTGATAAAGTGGTTGATCAAAACGTAAGGAATGGTGAATGCAAGTGCTCCGAATAGCGCAAACGGCCAAAGAGCAAATCCTTCAGACCAGGACTTGTTCTTTCCAAAAATACGAGTCATGAAGCCTAAAAGTAAAAGCGGGGTTAAGAAACCACCGGCAAAGTGTAAAAGAGCTACTTTATGAGCAAAGATCCCAACAAATTGATCGTAGTAAGCGACAGAATCTAATTTACCGGCACTGTCCACAATGGGGATGCCAATCTGAGCCGCAAACTCGTTAACAAGTTTGTCATTTCCTTGAGCAAGACCGGTACCAACACCAACTCGCATCGGGGTTCCAACTGCGCCGAAGGATACGGGTGTGCTTTGAATGATCATACCGGCGATAACGGAGGCGAAGGCCGGGAAACCAAGTCCTAACATCAAAGGACAGGCAACTGCCGCAGGAGTTCCGAATCCCGAAGCACCTTCGATGAAAGAGCCAAACAGCCAAGCTACGATGATGGTCTGTACACGTCTGTCAGGAGAGACGCTGATCAGACTCTGACGAATCTGAGCCAGACCACCGGACTCCATAACTGTATAAAGAACAAGAACGGAACCGAAAATGATATAGAGAAGGCTGACTGCGGTAACGATACCGTTGAAGGAAGCCCCAACCATCTGCATCACAGGTAATTTCCAGACGAAGTATCCAAGTAAAACTGCGGTAATGTAAGAAAGTGGCATCGCTTTACTTGCCGGCCATCTAAGACCAACAAGGAAGATTCCTACTACCGTAATCGGCAGTAAAGCAAGAAAACCTTGCATCAAAATACTCATTGAATTTCCTCCTTAAGTTAATTTAAGGCCTGATAAGATTGAAAAATTAGAGCGCATTAAATGTAAATCGGAGATTAAAAAAATGCTACAAGAAACGAAAATTATTTAATCTAATTCTCAAAAATAATAACTAACTTGTCTAAATCTCACCCTCCCTTTATTAAGCTAAGTATCTTTGACACGATACCTCCTTTCATTTTGATAGGTCTATGGCCTTGCTACCTGACCTTTAAAAGTTGTGAATGATCGTTAGGTCTGCCAGCACAACCAGCTACTTGCTACAATTCTAATGAAATATTCTGAATTTTACAACTCGTCAGAAGAGTTGCTATTTTTTTACATTTGAGAAAATTATGTATATATCAACATACCTCGACATAATAACTGTTTCGAATTAAGAAACAAAAAACAAAGAAACAGCCATTTTTACGGTAGTTTCTTTGTTTTCTCTTTAATTTCATTATTTTAATGTCGTAAAATTAAGTTTTCAATATTAACATGAAACAAAAACCAGTTTGTAACAATTACTATATTATGTCAATTTTATATTAGCAACAATCGTCTCTTCAACACCTAAAAGGTGCTGAAGCATGCTGGACTGAGCTTTTTCTATATCCCTTTCTTTCAACGAATTAAAAATATCCAAATGTTCCTTGAATAATAAGTCCGGCGTATATTTATATTCAAAAAGTGTCGGATAGCTAACTCTGATCAGATGTTGAAGGTGATCGGATATCGTATCCATCAGTCTTATTGTAATCTTATTATGTGTAGCATGGGCAATACTGACATGAAAACAGTGATCGGCTTTTTCCCAGGAAGAACTCCCATCCATCATATTGTGGAGGATGACTTCCAGTTGTTCCAATTCTTTTAGTGTTATTCTCTCTGCAGCAAAACCTGCAGCCTGAACCTCTATCATTCTCCTCACTTCCAAAAGTTCAAGCACTGAGCTTCTCTCTAAAGAAAAAGCCCAGATAAACGAAGAAGCGATTTTATCTGGTTCCATCTGGCAGATATAGGCACCCTCTCCGGTACGCACTTCCACGATGCCCATCATTTCCAGAGCACTTAAGGCTTCACGAATCGATGATCTGCTGACTCTGAAGCTGTCAATAAGTTGTTTTTCTGATGGCAATCGGTCACCTGGCTTGAGGTGTCCATTGAGAATTAACTGTCTAACTTGCTCAACAATTTCCTCATAGATTTTTTTAGTTTTAATTGGTCTTAACTCCACAGCCATACATCTCTCCACAAATTTTTTTCATTTATACATGGGTAAATTGTCTTTGTTTCATTTTTCATTAATCTAATACTAACTTGAACATAATAATGTTATGCGGAATATTGGAATAAAATTTGAACATTGTGAAGGGAAGATGATCGAAACAGGATATACACAGAATATAAGTTGGGAAGGGCCTAATGCCCTTCCCAGTATTTAATGTTTTGTTTTATACTGTTCTCATTTTGCAGCTAATTTCTTCACCCTACCTGAATTGGTAGCCAAAACATAGACTACGAGTGCATAGAAGACAACCAGGATGATGGTACCAAGGTTGAAAGCACCTTGTGACTGCCAGTAGAGATAGGAGTATCCAACTGAACCTGGGATTAAGCAGTAGTAGCAGAATGCCAGGAATGTCTTACGGATAACAGCACCTTCTTTACCGAGGTAACCAACCACAGCTGCAGCAGCAACGACGTTGTGAATACAGATAACGTTACCAGCTGCACCACCGATAGCCTGGAGAGCAACAATCCATACCGGCCATTCCAGAGCCATTGGAGCAAGTGCTGGGTTGCCAGCCACGATCAATTGAGCGGTCTTGAATTGGAATAAGGCGAATGTCATGTTGGATACGGTGTTAGAACCAGCGATGAATGCTCCCAATCCACCGATAACAGGTGCAAACAGGGGCCACAGTCCGCCAGTCAAACTATAGGTAGCTTCAGCTAATGCGAATGGCATCTTCAGATAACCTGCAGAACCTCCTGCAGAGTTGATGAACACTTGAACCATTGGAACAGTGAAGATAAGTGCTGAACCTGCACCCAACATGGTTTTGCCAGCTGTCTTCCAAGCCTTGGCATAAGCATCTGCTTTCATGCCATGGAGGAAGAAGGTAATTAAAGAAGCGACAATAAAGATGGTTCCTGGAGAATATCCAACATCAAAGCTGGAACCGATACCACCAATAGTTGGAGCTTTGAAGAGAATCTTTTTAAGGAAAGCAGTAACAGAGGGTACCAGACGGGTAAAGAGAATCAGGCCAGCGACGAGAACATAAGGCATCCAAGCCATGAGGGTTCCCATTCCGCCGGGTTTCTCTACATAATGAATATCGATAGAACCTTTCCATTCGGGATCCCATTGACTCTTATCGACGAAATCCCAACTGTCTTTAGGAACAAGGAAACCAGCTCTGGCAGCGAAGGTTACGATGATAAGGCCGGTAAGTCCACCAAGCATAGAAGTAAGCTCATAGCTTACGAAGAAGTTAACCAGGATATAAGGAATTGTCATGGAAAGAGCTGCGAAGATAGCGAAAGGCCATACGGCAAGACCTTCGGAGTAAGATTTGTTCTTACCGAAGAGACGAGTCATGAAAGCACAGATAATGAGCGGAATGAATAATCCACCAACAAAATGCATGATTGCAACTTTATGTGTGATGAAACCAACAAAATGGTCATACTGTAGGCTGTCATATTTACCTGCGGCATCAATAATGGGGAAGCCAATCTTTGCTGCGAATTCATTGACGATCTGTTCTTGACCTTGTCCTAGACCGGAACCAACACCGACACGCATCGGAGTTCCAACGGCACCGAAGGAAACCGGTGTGCTTTGGATGATCATACCGGAGATAACCGCTGCTAATGCTGGGAAGCCAAGTCCGAGCATCAGAGGACAAGCCACAGCAGCAGGAGTACCGAAACCGGAGGCGCCTTCGATGAAGGAACCGAACAACCAAGCAACGATAATGACTTGTACACGTCTGTCAGTAGAAATGCCCATCAAGCTTTGACGGATCTGGTGTAATCCACCACTTTCCATGATGGTGTACAAAAGAAGAATTGAACCAAAGATGATATAAAGAAGGCCGACAGCTGTAACGACACCTTTAACTGTACCACCCACGATCTGCATAGTGGGAAGTCCCCATACGAAGTAACCAATAAGTACAACGGAAATATAAGAAAGAGGCATCGCTCTACTAGCAGGCCATTTTAAGCCGACCAAGAAAACAGCAACTACCAAGATAGGAACCAAGGATAGGAAACCTTGCATTAGAATGCCCATGTGTTTACCTCCCAAGAAATTTTGTTAACTTAACATATGAATTACTAAACAAAAAAAACTTAAATCAATGCAAAATAAAATAAAATACCAAAAAAAAGTCATAAATTCTCATTTTTAAAAACAAACCAGTTTTTATTCTCTAATATCACCTTCCTAATCGAATTTTAAAAACCTGTTATCACACTCCTCTCAAGAAAACTATTGTAATGGCCATACCATTCGACTGATAATCGGTCTACTGGTTCTACCATTAGGATAGTTTAATTGTAGATAAATTGTCTGAAGATTACAATGATTTTTTATAGTCGTATTATTTGTATTTTTGAGAATTAACTATCTATTTCTACATGATACGACATATAGCTTTTATATTATGTAGCATATTTTGTTGTTTTATGTATAATTATATGTTTATATGAATTGATTTAGTTAATTCTCACAACAAAAAAGGGAATATCAAAAGTGTTGATCACAGCTTTCGATAGTCCCTAAAATTATGTGTAATTCTATATATTTTATACTCTTTTTAAGCTTAATAATGATTTATTTTGCAGAAATCTTGTTATTTAATTTCTTAAGTCTGCCTGGGTTTGTCGCCAGGACATAGATTACTAAAGCATAGAATACGACAAATATAATAGTACCTAAGTTGAAAGGTCCTTTAGCTTGCCAGTAGAGATAAGAATAACCAACTGAGCCTGGAACTAAGCAGTAATAGCAGAATGCCAAGAATGTCTTACGGATAACAGCACCTTCTTTACCAAGGTAACCAACCACAGCTGCAGCAGCAACGACGTTGTGAATACAGATAACGTTACCAGCTGCACCACCGATAGCCTGGAGAGCAACAATCCATACCGGCCATTCCAGAGCCATTGGAGCAAGTGCTGGATTACCAGCCACGATCAATTGAGCGGTCTTGAATTGGAACAGAGAGAATGTCATGTTGGAAACGGTGTTTGATCCAGCGATGAAGGCACCCATCCCACCAATAATAGGAGCAAAGATAGGCCACTGTCCGCCAGCCAGGCTGTAAGTTGCTTCAGCCAAAGCAAATGGCATTTTGAGATAACCGGCAGCTCCACCCTGAGAGTTGATGAACACTTGAACCATTGGAACAGTGAAGATAAGCGCTGAACCTGCACCCAGCATGGTTTTGGCAGCTGTCTTCCAAGCCTTGGCATAAGCATCTGCTTTCATGCCATGGAGGAAGAAGGTAATTAAAGAAGCGACAATAAAGATGGTTCCTGGAGAATATCCAACATCAAAGCTGGAACCGATACCACCAATAGTTGGAGCTTTGAAGAGAATCTTTTTAAGGAAAGCAGTAACAGAGGGTACCAGACGGGTAAAGAGAATCAGGCCAGCGACGAGAACATAAGGCATCCAAGCCATGAGGGTTCCCATTCCGCCGGGTTTCTCTACATAATGAATATCGATAGAACCTTTCCATTCGGGATCCCATTGACTCTTATCGACGAAATCCCAACTGTCTTTAGGAACAAGGAAACCAGCTCTGGCAGCGAAGGTTACGATGATAAGGCCGGTAAGTCCACCAAGCATAGAAGTAAGCTCATAGCTTACGAAGAAGTTAACCAGGATATAAGGAATTGTCATGGAAAGAGCTGCGAAGATAGCGAAAGGCCATACGGCAAGACCTTCGGAGTAAGATTTGTTCTTACCGAAGAGACGAGTCATGAAAGCACAGATAATGAGCGGAATGAATAATCCACCAACAAAATGCATGATTGCAACTTTATGTGTGATGAAACCAACAAAATGGTCATACTGTAGGCTGTCATATTTACCTGCGGCATCAATAATGGGGAAGCCAATCTTTGCTGCGAATTCATTGACGATCTGTTCTTGACCTTGTCCTAGACCGGAACCAACACCGACACGCATCGGAGTTCCAACGGCACCGAAGGAAACCGGTGTGCTTTGGATGATCATACCGGAGATAACCGCTGCTAATGCTGGGAAGCCAAGTCCGAGCATCAGAGGACAAGCCACAGCAGCAGGAGTACCGAAACCGGAGGCGCCTTCGATGAAGGAACCGAACAACCAAGCAACGATAATGACTTGTACACGTCTGTCAGTAGAAATGCCCATCAAGCTTTGACGGATCTGGTGTAATCCACCACTTTCCATGATGGTGTACAAAAGAAGAATTGAACCAAAGATGATATAAAGAAGGCCGACAGCTGTAACGACACCTTTAACTGTACCACCCACGATCTGCATAGTGGGAAGTCCCCATACGAAGTAACCAATAAGTACAACGGAAATATAAGAAAGAGGCATCGCTCTACTAGCAGGCCATTTTAAGCCGACCAAGAAAACAGCAACTACCAAGATAGGAACCAAGGATAGGAAACCTTGCATTAGAATGCCCATGTGTTTACCTCCCAAGAAATTTTGTTAACTTAACATATGAATTACTAAACAAAAAAAACTTAAATCAATGCAAAATAAAATAAAATACCAAAAAAAAGTCATAAATTCTCATTTTTAAAAACAAACCAGTTTTTATTCTCTAATATCACCTTCCTAATCGAATTTTAAAAACCTGTTATCACACTCCTCTCAAGAAAACTATTGTAATGGCCATACCATTCGACTGATAATCGGTCTACTGGTTCTACCATTAGGATAGTTTAATTGTAGATAAATTGTCTGAAGATTACAATGATTTTTTATAGTCGTATTATTTGTATTTTTGAGAATTAACTATCTATTTCTACATGATACGACATATAGCTTTTATATTATGTAGCATATTTTGTTGTTTTATGTATAATTATATGTTTATATGAATTGATTTAGTTAATTCTCACAACAAAAAAGGGAATATCAAAAGTGTTGATCACAGCTTTCGATAGTCCCTAAAATTATGTGTAATTCTATATATTTTATACTCTTTTTAAGCTTAATAATGATTTATTTTGCAGAAATCTTGTTATTTAATTTCTTAAGTCTGCCTGGGTTTGTCGCCAGGACATAGATTACTAAAGCATAGAATACGACAAATATAATAGTACCTAAGTTGAAAGGTCCTTTAGCTTGCCAGTAGAGATAAGAATAACCAACTGAGCCTGGAACTAAGCAGTAATAGCAGAATGCCAAGAATGTCTTACGGATAACAGCACCTTCTTTACCAAGGTAACCAACCACAGCTGCAGCAGCAACGACGTTGTGAATACAGATAACGTTAC
>CAYZDF010000035.1:0-32196 GCA_964477085.1 uncultured Gracilibacteraceae bacterium
TTAAGTATATATAAGATATTTAACTAGATAAGTTTTCCAAGTGGGAAAGTTGAGTAATTTACGTTAATAAGTAGTATCCTTTTGGTAAACACAAACATATATTACCACATAGTTGATATTGATTATCAGTATTAAGGAGATGGTTTCTGATGTGTGGTATTGCAGGATGGCTTGATTGGAACTATGATTTATCCTCTAGCCATCAAGTGATTGATAAGATGGTCGATACCCTGACCGCAAGAGGTCCTGATGCCCGTGGACAATGGACAAATAAGCATGTTGCCTTTGGCCACAGCAGATTGGCTGTAGTTGACATTGAAGGCGGCAAACAACCGATGACGCGCACTCGTGATGGTGTGGAATATACCATTACTTATAACGGAGAACTCTATAATACAGAAGACATACGTCAAAAACTCTTACTTAAAGGATATGAATTTCAAGGCCACTCTGACACTGAAGTTCTCCTTCTTTCCTTCATTGAATGGGGCTTTGACAGTGTGTCCAGGTTAAACGGCATCTTCGCCTTCGCTGTCTATGACAGTCGAAAGGAGACCTTGTTTTTAGCCCGTGACCGCATGGGGGTTAAACCTTTGTTTTATTATTATCAAAACGGGTCTCTGGTATTTGCCTCAGAACTGAAAGCATTACTGGCTCATCCTGATATCCCGGCAGAAGTTGATCAGGAAGGGTTGGCTGAACTCTTGATGATCGCCCCTGCCCGCACACCCGGACATGGTGTAATCCGAAATGTTAAAGAGCTTAAACCAGCTCATTGTATGATAATGACTCGTGATGGCTTAAAGACATGGCCATACTGGCAGCTAAAGAGTGAACCCCATGAAGATGACCTCCGAACAACAGTAGAAAAGGTTAGATATCTGGTGGTGGACGCCGTATCCAGACAGCTTGTTTCCGACGTTCCTCTTGGTACCCTTCTCTCCGGTGGCTTGGATTCAAGTGCCATTACAGCTATCGCTGCTAATAGTTACAAGGAAAAAAATAAGATGCTTTCTACATTCTCTGTGGATTTCGTTGATAACCATAAATACTTTAAAGCCAATGATTTTCAGCCAAATCCAGATGCTCCTTATGTGGAAAAGATGTCAAAATACTTTGATACAGACCATCACTATTTCTTCTTTGATACACCTGATTTAATTAACGCTCTGGAAGATGCTGTCTTAGCCCGTGACCTTCCCGGGATGGCTGATATCGATTCTTCCCTCCTCCTTTTTAGCAGGAGAATTAAAGATGTCGTCACTGTTGGGCTGTCCGGAGAATGTGCAGATGAGGTCTTTGGAGGATATCCCTGGTTCCATCGGGAAGACCTTCAGGATGCTAAAACCTTCCCTTGGGCCATCCACCTGGATAACAGGTTCCAGGTATTTTCACCAGAAGTGATTAAGGCCATCAATGCTTTTGACTATGTTAACGAACGTTATCAGGAAGCCTTAAATGAGGTGCCTTATTCAGGTACAGAAGATGCCAGACAGAAGATCTATAAACGAATCGGCTATCTAACTCTGACTCGCTTCATGCCTACCCTGCTTGATCGTAAAGACAGGATGACAATGGCCACAGGCCTCGAAGTGCGGGTTCCATTCTGTGATCACCGTATTATTGAATACGTTTGGAATATTCCGTGGGAGATCAAGAACTATGAGAACAGAGAAAAGGGTCTCCTGCGTTTAGCTCTGGAAGGAATTTTACCCGAAGATATTCTTTGGAGACGTAAAAGCCCTTATCCCAAAACTCATAACCCGCAGTTCTTACGTTCTCTGACCGATAAACTGTTAGCAGTATTAAATGACCCTTCTTCCCCACTTTTAACTTTAATCAATAAACAAAATATAATCGAGATGACTCAGAACCCCACAGCCAACGCGAATAAACCCTGGTTCGGGCAATTGATGGATACCCCGCGTTTATTTGCGTTCCTGCTTCAATTCGATTATTGGCTAAGGACGTATAAGATCAGGATCGTTTAATATTTTCGTGTCGTAAATAAAAAAGTGCCTCAAATTTTTACTTTGAGACACCTTGTGTCTGTGTTTAGTTACAGTTCCTTTGAATATTGTTGGCATCAACTAAAATCAGTGGCAATCAGTAAATGAATGATTAAGAATTCTCTCCACTTGCCGTTTGATTATTGCGAATAAATTCAATGACCTTCTCATCATCTTCTTCCCCAATGACGTTATTTAATAGAAAATTAAGTCCTGGCAGAGAGTTATGATTCATATTCTCAGAAGACTGCAGAAGCTCATCGAGTTGGAGTAAATTATCCTCTTCCGGGAGTTCGTTTTTCACCGTCATCTGATAGTCTTTACTGCTTCTGCCTTCCGGAAAATTCTTAAGAGCTCTGATTTTCTCTTCTGAGACTGCTGAAACAGAATGGTAGCCCAATTCTTCCAAAGCCAGTTCGCTCATCGGACTGTCTACGAAATTCTTGTCCATCCTCAGCACATTATTCTTTGCCCAATTATGGGAAGGAGTTCTTCCTTCATTCCCCAATAGAGCCTTTCTCAGGGCACTCTTAACAAAGGCTGCCCTGTCATCAGGCGAAATCTGGGAAAGAACACGCCATAATTCAAAATCTTCATTTTCAGAGATATAAAATATGAGATGGCCTGACGTTTTCATTAATCAACATTTACTTTCCTGGTAAGATTGTTCACCAGGTTTGCCGCCATAATGCGGAAACCTGCTGCATTACCGAACTGAGGATCGTCGATAAGAACCTTATTATCCAGGTTCATATATTCAAACACCATTTCTCCGACTTTACCAGCCACTAGGATGGTGTGGATCCTTCCAGCCATGGGCTTCAAGGTCTTCATGACTTCCCTCGAAATATCAACGGCGAGCTGAGACAGCATTTTTTTCATGACCGGATTCAGATCTATTGCACCGTTATTCCAGGGATAAAGCCCTTTGTTAACTCTGAAAATCTTATCTAATTCTTTGTCGTCAGTTTCAATTGGATTGGCATGACTTATGGTCATCTCTTTAAGCTTCTCCGCTACACCGGCATAAGCCCACTGTAAACCTTTTTCGATACTAAAGGAGTTGGGTGGGTCAAGCATGATCCCATCATAGAAGGTTGCAATATCAGTGGTACGAAAGCCGGGGTCAATCACTACAACATATCCGCCGAACAGCTTGGTATTGGTCGGACTACCATCTTCGGTAAGGGTCTCTTTAATAAACACACCATAACTCTGAGGCAAAACCCGGGATCTTAGAATATTCATGCTTCGTGTCTGTCCCTTGAAAGGGCCAGAGAGAAATGTTACTGAAAATGATCCTTTCAATTCTGCTTCATATTTATCTTTTAATGATGCATAAAATTTAACTGGTACACCGGTTCCCAAATAAATATTGGTTTTGGGATAAGGCTGAGCCAGAGCCAGTCCAACGATTAAAAGAGACATGGCCTCTTCATCCGTAGACTTATCTTCATCCCAGCAATAATGGGCTTCTTTGGGATTCAAACTTTCAGCCAGACTCCCCATAAAATAATGTCTTTCTACACCGGTCGAATTGTTCTTCACTATGACATCAAGTGAAGCGATCTGCTTATCCAGGTCACTGCCACGTTCTAGTTCAGTCTTACCTAATGTCGAGAAGATTCTCTCACTACCGTTACAAATTACCGCTGGAAACAATATCTTTGTATCGCCAAGATCAAGTTTTATGGCACCAAACCCTGGGTCAGCACCAGCAACTAGAATATCGTTTTCGAACACGGCTTTTCCCCCTTATTCAACAAAATATATCTAAATTCAAACTAATTCTTATTTCATCCATTGTATACCAAAACGATGCTCTTGGGAAGATTCTCAACACTTCAAATTTCTTAATTTTTGCGGGAATAATCTTTTATTTGAAGGAAAAAATAATTAGAGCATTTTACCTTTGAAAGGAGTTCTTGCATGCTTGTTGGCATTGTCCGTACCATTATCCTCTATTTAATCATCGTTCTTGTTCTAAGGGTTATGGGTAAAAGACAGATCGGCCAATTACAGCCATTTGAGTTGGTGATCATCTTAATGATCTCCGAGCTGGCCGCGATTCCCAGTCAGGACACTGGAATCCCCCTTATCGCCGGTTTACTCCCCGTACTTATACTTCTGCTCTTAGGTGTTACCATCTCACAAATATCATTAAAAAGCGAAACAGCCCGGGGAATTATCTGTGGTACTCCGACTATTCTGATCGACAAAGGACATATCCTCGAAGATGAACTCCGTAAACTTCGTTATAACCTAAGTGATCTACTCGAACAGCTCAGAGTCAAAAATATCCCGGATATCGCCGATGTTGAGTTTGCCATTTTAGAAACTAACGGACAATTGAGTGTTATTCCCAAATCAATTAAGCGACCGGTTAACCCCGAGGATCTACAACTTAATATTCCCGGTGAGGGTTTACCTTACACCTTGATTATGGATGGAGTAGTCCAGCACCAGAATTTTGCCAAAGTTGGGGTTAACATGGAGTGGCTGGAACAAGAGCTGCAAAAAGCCAACATTAAGGACTATCGGGATGTTCTGATAGCAAGTTTTGGTGCCAAGGGAAAACTGTTTATTCAAGAAAAAGAAAAGAAGAAAATTAAATAACTTCTGTCTGGTAAAGGTGGTTAGATATGCGTTCTACCCTCGTTATTATCCTTGGTTTTATCATTATATTTAGTACCGCCAGCATCATTGCTGTTAAGATTGATCATAGTTCTGAGCTCATTCAGGATCAATTGGAGGAAGCAGATGTTTTACTTCAATCCCAACAATGGGATGAAGCATCTTCTGTGATTGCTGATGCTTATGACTCCTGGTTAGGGGCTAAAAGCTGGTGGGCTGTCTTTCTTAATCATAGTACCCTGGATAGTATTGAAATCAGTTATAAACGGTTACAACAATTTGCTTTGACCAAAGATGTTTCTCAGTCTTTAGCTGAACTCCATACCCTAAAAATATTGCTTGAGAATATACCTGAATCCGAATCTTTAAGGTTGAATAATATTCTGTAAGCAATTATGATAAAACTGTTGGAAAGAAAAGGGATATCAAATTAATGAAGAAGTGTAACAATGAAGTATTATTCTGTAACAATCATCCATACAACCTTGAAGTTAGTTACTGTTTGAGGGATGCTTCACGTTAAGGAGTGAGATCTTGAATCGCCGTCGGTTATTATGGAGGTTTTGGGAACTGGTCAATCAAAATGAGTTAATGGCTTTGGGAGGACAGGTGACGTATTATATGATCCTGTCCTTTTTTCCTTTGTTGATCTTGATTCTGTCTTTAGCTGGATATGCTGATATCAGCAGTGAGCAGGTTTTTGAAGATTTTAAATACTTATTACCTGAAGAAACCTATCTGATGGTAGAAAGTATCGTTTATGAGATTTTTTCTGCCCGCAGCCCTACTCTCCTCTCTGTTGGTATGTTGGGAGCCATCTGGGCCTCTCTTAACAGTATCAGTGCGTTGATGAGAGGGATGGTTAAGGCCTATGGTTTAGAAGAAGAGCGTTCTTTTCTCAGACTCAAATTACTATCTCTTTTGTTGTTGATCATCATGATCACGACTTTCCTACTTTCCTTCGGTATCCTTTTCTTGGGAGAGATGTTTGGTGATTGGCTTTTTGATATGATGGGGGCAACGAGTATCTTTCCCGCCCTTTGGCAGAAGACACGCTTGATGATTCAATTCATGCTGCTGGTTGCTACGTTTATTGTAATCAACCGCATGGCGACAGGTTCCATTTATACCACGCGGATGGTCATTCCAGGTTCACTATTTGCGTCAATGGGATGGATTGCAATCTCGTTGGCCTTTTCCTTTTATGTCCGACATTTTAATAATTACACCGTTACTTATGGGAGTATCGGAGGAGTTATGATTCTCCTTCTGTGGCTAAATTGGAGCATAGAGATATTCTTATTGGGATGTGCTCTGAATGCGGTCCTCATTGAGTATAAAAAGAAAAAGAAATAATTGAGAAAATTTATTAACCGCTTTTTAATTAGTCTAGGTTCAAGTATTTTGATTTTTTGAGTAATTAAAGAGTAGATTTGCTTATTTATGAATTGAAAGAAAGTGATCAAAAAGCCGTGGAAATTCAAAATCCACGGCTTTTGTACAGCCAATATTAACTAACAATACCTTGTTGCTCTTTAACAGAAGACAATAGCTAAATTATAAATCTGAAAAGTCTAAAGTTACAAAGTAATCTTCGATGGTCTCTGCTCTTCTGATCAGCTTAACGCTTCTATCCGGTTTTAATAACAGCTCTTTAGAGCGAAGTTTTCCATTATAGTTGAAGCCCATAGCATGACCGTGCGCGCCGGTGTCATGGATGACGATGGTGTCACCGATATTGATCTTGGGCAGCATTCGATCGACTGCAAATTTATCATTGTTCTCACAGAGACTGCCAGTCACATCATATTTTTGGTCTGCTTCGGCATTTTCCTTTCCTACAACAGTAATATGATGATAAGCACCATAAATACCCGGCCTCATCAAGTCAGCCATACAGGAGTCCAGCCCCACGTAATTTTTATAGATATCTTTCTTATGCAAGACTTTAGCAACAAGATATCCATAAGGTCCGGTGATTACTCTGCCACATTCCATGGCAATTCTTATGGGATGCAGTCCGTTGGCAACGATAAGCTTGTCGTAAACCTCTTTGATTTTTTCTCCCACATATTCCAGATTAACCGGTTCCTGCTCAGGACGGTAAGGTATACCGATCCCGCCACCCAGGTTGATGATCTCAATCTGAATATCCAGTTTCTGTTTAATTTCCACAGCTAACTCAAACATCATTCTGGCAGTTTCCACGAAATAATCAGGATCGAGTTCATTGGAAATGACCATGGTATGCAGACCAAATCTTTTAGCACCAAGACTTCTAACTTTGGCATACCCTTTCAGAAGCTGCTCTCTTGTCACTCCGTATTTTGCATCTTCAGGGTTTCCAATAATGGTGTTACCCCCTTGCCGAAGGGAACCAGGGTTATAGCGGAAAGAAATCATTTCTGGTATTCCGGCTTCTTGGGCCAGGAAGTCAATATGAGTAATGTCATCCAAATTGATGATAGCACCAAGTTCTCGGGCTTTTCTATATTCTTCTGCTGGTGTATCATTGGATGTAAAAACGATATCTTCACCCTGCAGCCCTACTTTTTCGGACAGAATTAGCTCCGGCAGAGAACTACAGTCAGCTCCTAATCCTTCTTCTTTCAGAACCTTTAAAATATGGGGATTGGGAGTAGCTTTTACCGCAAAATACTCTTTAAACCCATTGGCCCAGGAGAAAGCATTTTTTAGTCTTTGCACATTCTTCCTGATAGCTGTTTCATCATAGATATGAAAAGGAGTACCGTACTCTTGAACAATTTGTTCAAGTTGTTGTGCAGAAAATGGCAGTGTTTTTTGTACCAAGTAAATCCCTCCTTAAATACAATAAAAAAAGTTTACGAGGACTACCCGTAAACCGTGAAAATTCGATGAAGGTAAATTAATACCTGTTTCAGTGGTTTAAAGATAGCGCTTCACTCCTTGATGGAATGACAGTCTTATACTATTCTCAGTATAAGCCCAGCTGGTGTCTCGGCCAGAATCCAGCTTCGGCAGTTATCCCTTTCAGTATTTCTCTTTGACTGCCGTCTCAAAATACCTACTTTTAATAACCGCACCTCTATCCTCTTATATAAACTTAAAAAGAATAATACCATAAATACGTGATACTGACAACTTTTTTGGACTATTTCGTTCTTATATCATGAGAAAAATAATGTATTCAATCTAAATAGTCCATCATTTTATAATTGGAACTCATACATATCAACTCACTCAGTATTTAGAGCTGGTATAGACTCCAAATCATCTATGTCATCAAAACTGCTTAAGAATTCAAGTTCTGGAAGCTCGCTCAACGACTTGATACCGAAATGAATCAAGAATTCCTCGGTGGTTCCGAATAAAATCGGCCTGCCTGGACCATCCTTGCGGCCTATTTCTCTGACCAGGCCTTTTTCGATCAATGTGGCTAAAGCACGGTCGGACTGGACGCCCCTGATAAAATCGATTTCTCCGCGGGTAATGGGTTGCTTGTAAGCGATAATGGACAAAACCTCCAGGGCTGCATTGGAGAGCATTTGCGATGGTTGTTTATATAATGTTTCAATGTAGCGAGCCATTTCCGGCTTGGTTCCCAGACGAAAACCGTTTTCCACTTCGATCAGGACGAAGCCGTTGGAAGGTGAGTTGTATCTTTCTTTGAGAACCTGAATAAGTTCCAAGACATTGTCTGATGAAATCTCTAGAATCTCTGAAAGCTTTTGTGTACTCAATGGTTCCTTAGCCACGAACATCAATGCTTCTAAGGCAGCTATCTCAGTATCCCGAAACAACATCATACCGACTCCTCATTCATAAAATCCCACGCTCTCTGTGTAGGAACGATAAAGATATCATGATTTTTTTCTCCCTGCTCCGCTCTTATTTTTCCCTCTTTGAGCAGTTCAAGTAAAGCGATAAAGGCTACAACAATCTCTACTCGCGTCTTATATCGTAATAGCTGGCTGAAGGTCATGCCCTTAGGATGAAGGATCATCCGTCTCATGATATCCATGACCATCATTTCCACTGGAATCTCATCAATTTGAACGTAATGAACATATTCTCCCTTTTCGACTCGTTTCAGAACATCGTGAAAAGCTTTCATCAAATCATCCATCTCAATTCCGGTGAGAGGATTGGGAGGTTTGATCTTCGAAATCAGCTCTTCCATGTCAACTTCTCGAAAATATCTGCTGCCTGATGATTCGACCCGAGAGCTTAAATATTGTGCGATATTCTTAAAGGCGCGATACGCAACCAGCCTGTCCACAAGATCCTGTTTAAGTTCTTCTTCCAGCATGATCTCTTCTTCTGTTTTATGTGGTTTAGGGAGTAGTTGGCGTGATTTTAGATATAAAAGCTGGGCAGCTAACACTAAGAACTCTGAAGTAACGTCCATGTCCAAGGCTTCCATCTTTCTTATCGTGGCGATAAATTGATCAGCGATAACGGTAATGGGAATATCATAGATATCAACCTTATTTTGCTGTATCAAATGAAGCAAGAGGTCGAGTGGCCCTTGGAAGATGGGTAATTCAACATAGGGGGCATTCTTCTTTGCTTCCATCAGATTCCCATTGCTTGACGTACCTCAGTCATGGTTACTGAAGCAACTTCTCTGGCTTTTTCAGCACTTTCGGTCAGTACCTTTTCAACTTTACCTTCTTCTTGCCAATACTGTCTCCTTTCGCGATAGGGGGCCAGTACTTTATCAATATTCTCCGCTAAATATTTCTTACAGGCTACACATCCTATCTTTCCACCTTCGCATTGTTCTTCAACCTGCTGAACATCAGGTGAATAAATCTGATGGAATTTGGCTACGACACAGACCTCGGGATGACCGGGATCATCTTTGCGTAACCGTTGAGGATCAGTAACCATCTGCCTGACCTTTTGTCCGATCTCCTCAGTTGAGGCCGTAAGGGAAATCGTATTATTATAGCTCTTACTCATCTTGCGTCCATCCACTCCCGGTAAAAGAGGAACTTTACCGATAAGGGCCTGAGGTTCTGGAAAAACATTTCCATAAAGATAATTAAACCTACGGGCAATCTCACGGCACATTTCGATATGTGGAATCTGATCTTCGCCAACAGGAACGGCATTGGCTTTGTAGATCAGGATATCGGCGGCTTGAAGCAACGGATACCCTAGAAAACCGTAGGTATTAATATCCTTACCTGCTTCACCCAGTTGCTGAAGTTGATCTTTATAGGTAGGCACTCTCTCTAACCAGGATATGGGCGTAAACATGGAAAATAAGAGGTGTAATTCAGCATGCTCCTTGACGTGAGATTGCATAAAAACCGCGCTTTTAGCAGGATCGATCCCGACACTCAACCAATCCAAAGCAATCTCCATACAGAGTTCCTTGAGATCCAATTTATCTTCATATCCGGTCGTGAGAGCATGCCAGTCCACAATACCGTAGTAACATTCATATTCATCCTGGAGTGCTACCCAGTTCTGAAGTACGCTTAAATGACCGATGTGGAGTGAACCAGTTGGTCTCATACCACTAAATATCTTCTTTTTCACGATTTAAAGCTCCCTTCAAGTCCTTATATTTTTTCTAAAAACGACTGAATATATTGTTCTTCCTCCTTAATGGAGTTAATCTTCCCTACTAACCACAGGTTACGGATTTCCCTTAATTTTTTTCCGATCAACGGCCCTTCTTTTAAGCCTAATAAGATGAGTTGAGCACCCGTAACCTTCATCTTGATACGCGAGACTGCATGTTTATAGTCTGTAAGAGGTTGATTAAATTCCACAGACATAGCTAAAACTTCAATTAAAGTATCAGAGATGTTAAACAGCAACTCGTCAATCTTCCCCAAGTCAGGTAACCGAAGTTTTAACTCCTGCCGCAATCGAAGGTACTCCAAGGTTATTTTGTGCAAGTTTTTATTTAATCTTAAACTTTTCATGACCTTAAAAATACCAGTGTCATCAATATGAATAAGACTGACCAACCAGCGTTTTTCCAGATCCCAACCTTGTGACTCTTCTTCAACCGCGTTATAGTACCAAGCATAATCGAATTTAAACCAATCTAAGAATACACCACATTCGATAAGCTGCCTACCCATCTTCTGATAATTTGGTTCTTTATAGATCAACATAACCTCTTCGGTAAAGCGTTCCGAACTGATCTTGGCGAATACCTTGGCTTCCAAGGCAATACCGATGGCATCCCTGGTGATCTTAGCCAACCTGAAACCATAACGGCCTGCAAAACGTATAGCTCTTAGTATTCGGGTGGGATCATCGACAAAGCTAAGATTGTGCAAGAAGCGGATCTCACCTTGCTGCAGATCGCGGAATCCTCCATAATAATCAATAACTTCTCCAAAGCGTTCACGGTTTAAACACAAGGCCATGGCATTGATGGTAAAGTCTCGACGGAATAAATCTTCTTTCAGGGTTGATTCCTCTACAGTAGGTAATGCGCCCGGAAAATCGTAGTCTTCTCGGCGTGAGCCTGCAATATCTACATGAGTACCATCATCCATCATGATTCTGGCTGTGCCAAAGGGGACATGTAAGATCAGCTTGGCCGAATGCAGCTTTTGGCTAAGACGCTCAGCAAACGCCAGGCCATCTCCTTCAACGACGATATCGAGATCCATGGTTGGCACCCCCAGAAGCAGGTCTCTCACAAATCCTCCCACCAAATACATGGGATAATTCATCTCAGCTGCTGCCTCTTTGATGGCGATAATAACCTTTTTTAGTTCACCCGGCAACTGCTCCAGCAGTTCAAGGGTATCTTCTCTTCGGGCCTGGCTTCGCTCTCTGACCAGGTGACTGGTTGTCGGAACTGCTCTGCCGTAGATCAACCTCAAAACATCGGATCGTGATACAATCCCGACCAATTGGCCATCTTCGACCACAGGAAGTCGTCCGATATCATGGACGACCATTAAGCGTTGTACTTCTTCCCAACTCAGATCGGGCTTGACCGTGATAGCATCCTTGGTCATAAAACCTTTAACCGGAGCGTGTTGTAAACCATGTTTTAATGCTTTATCCACATCTCGACGTGAAATAACACCGACTAATTGGTCATTCATGACAACGGGTACACCGGTATGCCCATATTTAAGGAGGGTCTTCCCCACTTCTTGCATCGTGGTTTCCGGAGACACCGTCTTAACCGGAAAGCTCATAATATCTTTAACCAGGCTTGGACTCTCTACCCTCTTCCGTATTTCTTCCCGAATATTATCCAGGATAACCTGAATATCTCCATCTTTAATAACAGCAGACGCAGCTTTTTCGTGACCAGAGCCACCGAATATTTCCACGATTTTATTGACCGGAAGACTATTCCCTCTGGATCGGGCAACCACGTAAACACGGTTCTCCATCCTAACGATAATAAACCAGATATCCGCACTCTCGATCTCACCGATTCGATGCGCGAGCAAGGCCAGTCCTCCAAGATAGTCGTCACATTCTGCAAACGTGAAGTAAACGGGCGTGCCATCAAATATCTCCGTTGTCCCATTATCCAAAAGGAGTTGAAACAATTCCATTTGTTCTTCTGTTAATGGCCTCCGTAAATATTCGGCTACAACGTCCAACTGTGCACCATGATCCAGAAGATAGGCGACGGCTTTTATATCGCGGGAAGTAGTGTTTTCGAAAAGCAGACTACCGGTGTCATCATAGATACCCAGAGCCATCAGGGTAGCATCAAAACTGCTTATTCTTATGCCCTTCTGCTTAATCATTTCCACTAGAATGGTTACACATGCACCCACCTTCTCAATGGTGTAATTTTTCTCCAGTGGTCCATCATAAGGATGGTGATCAATAATTTGCAGATCCACCTTCTCCAAAGCTTTGAGGATCTCTTTATTCCCGACCGAACGTCCCAGATCATTGGTATCGACCAGAATAATTTTATCTACTTGCGCAAGTTCCATATCTTTGAGCCTGAAGTAAGGCATATGTTCCTTGGCCAGAGCGAGAAAATCTTGAACAAAGGAACCATGCTTCCCTTCCAGAACCAAAACAGCATCCGGGTAGATCCTTTGGGCAGCCACCATTGATGCTAAGGCGTCAAAATCCAGATATCGATGGGATAGAATTATTTTCATTTCTATTCCTCTTTAATCATTGGAGTATTATCATACTGGACAATAACATTTTACAGTAAATTAAATTATAACATTATTCGTGATATTTGAGCAACAGAGGGAACAAGCTCCTTGCTTATCACACACTATTGATTTTCCAGAGCTAAATACAAAAAGAGACGTTGCTTACATCACCCAGGCAACAGTCTCTTTAATTGGTTATTGATTGGATTCGTTATTTTCTTCCATCTTTTTATTAATCTCATTCATGGCTATATCAATCGCTGCCTGAGTTAAACCTTCCTTTTTCAGACGGTGATCGATGGCTTCCATCCAGAAACCACTTTTTGCCGCCATCTTACGAAAGGCCTTACCATTATTTTTACTTTTGTGAGAACGCGTATCGGCATTGGCCTGAACAATACTGAAGATATATCGGACCTTCAGGCAGGTTGCCTGATCCATTTGATCATATTCGGCATTAAGCTTATCAATTAAACTGGTATAATAAGTTTTAAACTCTTCGAAGGATATCTCTGTTTCCATTTGGAGATATTCTTTCAGTTTGCTTAATTTTTCTTCCATGTTTCCCTCCGTACCATATGCTTTTTCTAACCTAGTTTATTATAGATGATAAAAGTCTATTTGGAAACAGACCTACAAAACAAGTACAAGCGGTAGTTGTCATACTACCCCTTGTACTGTTATATCTGATCATGTCAATCAGAAAATCCGCTTATCATTATCGATCAGGTTTTATAATTTTGGGATAATGGTTGTTTATAAAAATCTATAAACAAACCTTGACACATGACTCAGTTTTAACGGAAGAAAAGCAGTGTGTTCAAGATGAAGAGCGGAATCAAGAAGGCGATGGACCATCCCATGTATCCAAAGAAGCTCGGCATCTTGATTTTGTTCTCTTCTGCAATGGAACGAACCATGAAGTTCGGTGCATTACCGATATAGGTATTAGCACCCATGAATACTGCACCGCAAGATACTGCTAATAACATATGGGGTGCGATAGTACCCACCGTTGTTACCAGTCCTTCAGGAGCATGCAGCGCTGCTGCTGTCGTCATGAATACCAGATAAGTTGGGGCATTATCCAGGAAGCCGGAAAGTACCCCTGTAGCCCAGAAGAAATGAGCTGGCTTGGTTAAACCAAGTTCGGCCCCACGAGCACTGAGGATGGCCAGTGCAGGAATCATAGTGATAAAGATTCCAATAAAAAGTGTTGCCACTTCTTTGATCGGGAACCAGGTAAAACGATTATCAGTACGGATAACCGTTGAAGTTGTCTTAACAGACAGAAAAGCGGCCAACAGGATAGTGAAATCTCTGATGAGGTTGACATAAGGCAACACGACTGCATGTCCATGGTGATCATACAGATGAATACCATAGAGGTGACCGGTTGCTAAATCAGCAAAAGCAGCGCTCTTGGATAAAATACCACTCATAATAACAGCGCCGACGATCATCGCTAAGAAGATTATATTATGCAGTCCATCGACTCTTAAAGGCTCTTTCTTGGCATCAACAGCTTCTGTACCTGCAACAGTATCTGCTTGTTTCTGAGCGAGAACAGCTCCGCCGTTAGCTCCTCCTGTAAGTTCAACCTCGACTGCTTGACCACTTCCGGAAGTTTGAACCGCAGTAGTCTGATTGGATACCAAGCCCAATTCCTTTTTGTAATAGTATCGATCCATAAAGAAATAGACTATTAGAAGAATGACAGCATTAAAAGCCATAGGCCCGATCAGATTCATAGTCCAGAAGAAGGGTACGCCTCGCAGGAAGCCTAAGAATAAAGGGGGATCGCCAACAGGGGTTAATGACCCGCCGATATTGGATACCAGGAATATGAAGAATACGACCATATGGGTTTTCTTTTGCCGCCACTCATTGGCACGAATCAACGGACGGATTAAGAGCATACTTGCTCCTGTTGTTCCGACCCAGCTCGCCAGGAGGGTACCAATACCCAACATTGTCAGATTGACTTTTGGAGTTCCTTTTAATGAACCACGTAAAATAATTCCGCCTGAAACCGCAAATAATCCAAAAAGAAGGATAATGAACGGGATATAGTCCAGAAGAACAATATGCAATAACTGATAGATTCCTTCACCTGCTCCATAGACTATTAAAAATGGAACGAAGAAAACAAGTGCCCAGAAAGCACTGACTTTCCACATATTATGTTCCCACCAGTGACCGTTGACTAATGGGAAAATAGCGATAGAAAGCAGCATTCCGACAAAAGGCAGTACACTCCATAAAGGTAAACGATTACCCAGAGCATCGCCACCACCTTCTCCCCCTGATGCTAAAACTACCCCGCTAAAGCAGAATAGGACAATCAGAACGAGAAAAGAGATTAATAACGCTTTTTTTGGATTCAACTACATAACATCCTTTCCCAAGTTTCTTTGGAAATCCAAAGGAAATCCTAAAGAAACAACATTTTTTTGTTTCAAGTATTTAACTTTAAAATGCCTCCTATTTCTTTCTGAAGTCTGCTGTACCTCCTCACATTTTTTTCTATATTAACTTATTAAGATGACCAAAGTAATTTTTGAGACAAATTTTTAGGGTCACTTAAGCTCTTGCTCGATTCGTCTTTCTATTTCCTCATCGGTCAAATCATACTTTTCGTTCATCTCCCAAGCTCTTTGCCTCTGTTCATAATAATAACGCCGTTTCTTTTTTCTAAGCATTTCTATATCCTGGTCTGAATCATACGTATAATCATGATCACTCTTCCTGTTATTCAAAGAACGAAATAATAAATATGATAAGCTGCCCGTTATTAACAGCATGATTAAGGATGTGAATAAGTTCCCAAAGCCAAATCCAATAATCACAAAAATCACCTCAATCAATTTTATATTTTACAGAATATTTCACCAAACTTAAAGCTAAAAGTAAATTAAAATCCTATTTTCCTTCATTTTTTTCATTGGAATCATTTATTGATTAATTTTATTTACATTATATTCCATATGTGTATCAATTTTACTATACCATCAATATAATGAATTAGTACATCTTGACGATCAATGTTGTGCTATCATATTAAGGAGGATAACAAATGAGTCAATTTCTAAAGCAAAAAAATATGGCAGAATTCCGTAGGAATTCCTATGATAATAACTTCAGAAACTCTCATGCGTTACCCTCACCTACTGCACGATCTCCATTGCAAACAGGTGCTATTTATTCATTACCAGCACCTTTTTATCCTGCGAAACCTTATCCTGTGCATTCTTATCCTGTTCAGCCTTATCCTGTACAACCTTCCGGTTATCCGGCTGGATCTGCGTCCTTTTACCCCCAGCCTTATTACACATACCCTCAAACACCTTATTTACCGGACTCTGTGAACTTTACGAATAGTCAACTGAATATCATATTGATCGCCATTTTAATATTGGTGTCTTTAGATCTCATTTTTGTTCGTCCCAACAAGAATAATAATGTTCTCCCCTTACCTTCGAATATAGCATCGGATCAATAACATTACTTTAAGTTTCCTGTTCTCTTTCCAAGAGCCAATCGTTATCTATTAAGGATTGGTTCTCTCTTGGGGTTGCCTGATACGGTCCTTGGGTTTAAGAATACTTGGTCTTTGATTGGCGATAGGAACAGGATTCCTGACAAGTATCGTTTTCAAAGCTTTATAATCCAGGGGTATAAGTGGCCATAGATAAGGGACACCGAAAGAATTTGTTCTCCATAATAATATGAACAACGCCAGAACGCCGATGCCAAGTCCCCAGAAGTTGAACAGACCTGCCGCAAGCACTAAAAAGAGACGTGCAATTCGATTGGCCTGAGCAAATTCATAACTTGGAGTAGCAAATGTACCAACTGCGGCAATCGCAACATACATAACCACTTCTGGCGTAAACAAACCAACCTCGATAGCCATATCTCCGAGCATAAATACAGCAATTAAACCTAAGGCTGTAGCTAATGGGGATGGTGTATGGATGGCAGCCATTCGTAACATATCAATAGCAATCTCACCGATTAGCACCTGGAATAGCAACCCAATCTTGGCATGTTCTTTCACACCAATAAATTGCAGCCAATCCGGCAGCAGATGAGGATTGAGAGCCGCTGCCAGCCATAAAGGGACGAGGAATACCGAAAACAGTATTGCAATAAATCTTACCCAACGAAGATAGGCTCCAACAACTGGCTCCTGTCTGTACTCTTCCGCGTGTTGAACATGATGCCATAACGTACAGGGAGCGATGATGACGCTCGGGGATGTATCCACCATAACGATAACGTTACCTTCCAGCAAATGGATTGCCGCAACATCAGGGCGCTCAGTGTATCTTACACGAGGATAGGGATTCCAGAACTTGCTGCCGAGGATAAATTCTTCTACCGTCTTTTCTGCCATCGGAATCCCGTCAATTTTAATGTTTTTGATTTCTTTTTCGATATGTTCAACCATCTTGGGATTGGTGATATCTTCAATATAGGCAATACAAACATCTGTTTTGGAACGGCTTCCGGCTTTGACCAGTTTCATTCTTAACCCCGGGTCCCTTAATCGGCGACGTATGAGAATGGTATTGAAAACCAGTGTTTCCGTAAAACCGTCACGAGATCCTCTGGTTACGCGTTCAACGTCAGGTTCCTGAGGCATACGTGAAGGATAACTGCGGACATCAACAATAATGGCCTGATCTTTGCCTTCAACGATAATGGCCATTGTTCCGGATAGAATAAAATATAGTACTTCGTCCATAGATTCGACTTCTTTAACCTGGAGATCAACAATCTTCAGCTTCATTAACTTCTCCAGAGCATTAACTACCAGTTCACTCTTTTCAATTTCAGTGAACGCATCCAAAATCATATTGGATGCAGGTCTTCCCACCATTCCATTGATGGAATAGATGGCTATTTTTTTACCTCCGACCGTCATCTCCCTGACAACGATATCAAAGCTTTCTTCCGTACCGAGCTTGGTATTAAGAAAGTCAATATTCTCTTGATAGTTTTTGGAAATAGCTACATTGGTTTCAGCTCTTAATGACATATCCATCAACCTTTCGGATTAAATACGACTGCGACAAGATAACCGAAAAACAAGGCAGCTGCAATACCGACTGCGGCGGCCTGAATTCCTCCTGACATTACTCCCAGTAATCCATTGGTTTGGGAGGCTTCAATCGCTCCTTTCGCAAGGGTATAGCCGAAACCGGACAAGGGAACTGTCGCACCTGCCCCCCCGATTTCTATCAGCGGTTTATATAGACCTAAGGCACCCAGAACCACACCTCCGGTCACGAAGGTAACAAGAACATGTGCAGGGGTGATATTGGCTTTGGTCAAATCCATCAACAATTGTCCGATAACACAGATCAACCCACCAACAATAAAAGCTGGTATCACATTATTTAACATTTGGTCCACCCTTTCTTATATGGTCTCTATAGAAATGGCGTGCCCTATGGCAGGCATAGACTCCCCTTGAAGCGCAGAAGTCGGACTATGCAGGCAGCCACTACCGATAAGTAACACTTTTTTAAATTCTCCGCGTTGCATTCGATCCAGAATATGACCGGTAAACACCACAGCAGAACACCCGCACCCGCTGCCGCCGGCATGGGTATCCTGATCAGGATCGAAAATCATGACCCCGCAGTCCGTAAAATTATTGGAAATCTTGACATCACTTTTCTTAAGGATCTCTAAAACTAGCTGCAGACCTACCATCCCCAGATCACCTGTGGCGATCAGATCATAATAATCAGGCTGTCTATTCAGATCGCGAAAATGGTTTAGAATGGTATCAGCAACTGCCGGTGCCATGGCACCTCCCATATTATTGGCATCAGTCTCTCCAAAATCCAACACTCTGCCGATGGTTGCTGCTGTAATTTTCGGTCCTTGACCTGTATCCGATAATAAGATGGTTCCCGCTCCTGTTACCGTCCATTGAGAATACATCGCCCGTTGATTCCCTTGTTCAGTCGGCATCCTGTATTGTCTTTCTGCTGTGTCATGATGACTGGAGGCACTGCATAAAACTTTAGAAGCAAATCCCCCATCGATTAACATTGCACCTACGGCTGTAGACAGGGCCATGGTTGAGCAAGCCCCATACAGCCCGATAAAGGGGAGTCCGATCTGTCTGGCAGCAAAATTTGATGAGATAATTTGATTAAGCAGGTCCCCTGCCAGGATATAATCAATAGCATGTAACGGGATATTCACTTTTTGGACTGCACCACGCATGGCTGTTTCCAGCATTTTGGCTTCGGTTCTTTCCCAGGATTTTTCGCCATCATACGTATCTTCAAGAATCTTATCAAAACTATCCCTGAGTGGTCCTTGTCCCTCTTTGGGTCCTGTCACATTATAACGGGAGAAGATCACAGGGGGATTTTGAAAGGTGACTGTTTGATTACCGACTTTTTTAGAATTCAATCCTATTCATCTCCATTCGGAAGAAGACTTTTATTTCAGCATGAGATAAATTAACCCAACAATAATTGAACTGGCGATACCATAAACCAGAATGGGTCCGGCTACGGTAAACAGTTTTCCCCCAACTCCGAAGACATACCCTTCTCTCTTGAATTCCAAGGCTGGGGATACCATGGAATTAGCAAAACCCGTCACTGGTACAATTCCACCGGCTCCTCCTACTCTGACAATCTCGTCATATAATCCTAATCCTGTCAGTAGTGCCCCAATAAAAATGAGCGTGGCAGTCCCCGCCGTCTGAGCTGGAATCTTGGGAAGATCCATGTAGATCATATAAAAGTTATTGATGATCTGGCCGATTGCGCAGATCAATCCCCCGATGAGGAAGGCCATGATTACATTCTTAACGACTGTCGGCTTTGGTGATATCTTTCCGGCCAATTCCTTATATTCTTCCGGTGTGAGATTAATGGTCGGGGGACGCAGATCAGAGTTAGGCATATATTTCACCTCTTTTTAATGTTATTTTCCCCAATTATTCTTATTCAAATTCCAGCAATCTATGTGTAAAAACATTATTTGGCCTCGTTCCAGAGAATATGTCAATATATTCGCTGACCCGTAACGGAGGAAATATCTGGGTGATGTCGAAGATAAGATGGAACTACCTTGAAAACAGGAGCGTGCCAGAGGATGAAAAAAGTAATTGATCGAAAAACACTTCACCTTTATATTGAGGGAGAACTCGATATGAAAAATGCAGATGATCTTAAACATGTCATTGATATGGAAATAGACAAGAAAGGGATTAGAACCATCATCCTGCATATGCAGGACCTCAAGTTTATAGACAGTTCCGGACTGGGGGTTATCTTGGGACGTTATAAGAAACTTCTTCCTTTAGGAGGAAAAGTTAAAATCACCAATGTCCCTCCCCATCTCTACCGAATTATGGAATTATCTGGTTTGCCCAAGATTATTGAATTTGTAAATGAAGATCCTGCTATATAAAAGAGTTAGTTATAAAGGTTAATTTGGAAAGGGGATACAGAATGAAAGTCAATAAAATAAGTCTTACATTTTCTAGCCTTCCGGAAAACGTCACCATCTCCCGGATGCTTGCTTCAGCATTAGGAGCACAACTTGATCTGCCGATCAATGAACTTGAGGAACTCAAAGTAGCCGTCTCTGAGGCCGTATCTAACGCCATCATTCATGGTTATGGCAATAACCATGAACAATTGGTAACCTTAGAATTCGAAGCTACTTCAGAAAAGCTCACTATTCAAGTTATTGACAAAGGGTGCGGTATTTCGGACGTCAATCAAGCTATGCAGGCTTCATTTTCCACTGATCCGGAAAGGATGGGGCTTGGATTCATTTTTATGCAATCATTTATGGATGATTTAAGCGTGGAATCTGAATTGGGCAGCGGAACCAGGGTTATCATGGTTAAGCACTTAAAGAATCTTCATCCTTCCTCTCATTAAGAGGGGGTATAATGATGATTCAAAGACTTTCAGATATGAACCTACCCCGCTTCCCTTTACTCTCCGAAGAAGAGATGATGGAGCTTCTTCAGAAAGCCCAAAAAGGAGATATCGAGGCCAGGGAGCGTCTGGTTAATTGTAACCTGAAGCTCATCTTTAATCTGATCCAACGCTTTGCCCACCGTGGTTATGAGCTGGAGGATCTTTTTCAAATCGGAACAATCGGCCTGATCAAAGCCATAGATAAATTTGACTTTTCCTATGGAGTTAAGTTTTCAACCTATGCTGTGCCCATGATTATCGGAGAAATCAGAAGGTTTCTGCGTGATGACCATCCCATTAAAGTTCCACGCTCCTATAAAGAATTAGTCTATAAGATTAACCGTTCACGGGAAAAACTTTCCGTTGATCTTAAAAGAGATCCAACCATCAATGAGATCGCCAGTGATCTTGGTATTAACAGTGAAGATGTTCTTCTTGCCCTGGAGGCTGTACAAAGTCCCACCTCGATCCATGATACGCTGTACCAGGACGACTCCGACCCGATCTATGTGCTCGATCAGCTGCCATTGGATAAAGAGGTTACGCCTGCTTGGTTTGAGAAGATTGCTTTAATGGAAGTCCTGGATAAACTCCCGGAACGGGAGAAACATGTGCTGATGCTACGATTCTTCGAGGATAAGACACAGAGCGAAATTGCTAAATCGATGGATCTCTCCCAGGTACAGATCTCACGTATTGAGCGTGCTGCCCTGCACCGTCTTCGGAAGATCCTCCATAACGAATCTTCTGATACCTAGTACAACATTCTCTAAATGTTTTATCATATGATGACTCTCGGGTTGGTCTAGTTCTTGGTGAGAGTTATTTAGCCGTCAATAAGGGCTCCATGCCATAGGATTCCTGAATGGTTCTCTTTAAGATTTCAAAGAAACCAGCCTTATCAACATTGTCTTTAGCAAGAAGGCTGATGCGGCTCAACTCCTGCTGCCCACAGTAGATAATCACTTCGCCAAGCTTCTGTCCTTTGCTTACAGGTGCATTGACCGAATCACTTACTTTGACTTCGGTCCAGCAATCTTTGTCTTTACCTTTTTCAATACAAACTCCCACGGTTTGATCTGCTACTAGTTCTATCGTAGGTACTGAACCTTTATAGACGATGATTTCCCCCTGCTTGGAACCGGCAGGGGCAAATTCTTTATAATGATAATTAGCAAAACCATAATTATAGATTTTCATGGATTCTTTGAAGTGTCCCCTGACCTCTGGAATTCCCATGACCACGCAAATAAGTCTTAGTCCATCCCTTTTCACAGTCGAAGCCAAACAGTATTTTGCTTCTTGCGTCCACCCTGTTTTAAATCCATCTGTTCCTTCATACCACCACAGGAGTTTGTTGGTATTCCATAGTTTAAATTCTCCATTGCGCAGATCATATTCCTTCATGACGGTGAGTTTGGTTACCAGCGGGTGTTTTAGGGCCTCTCTTCCCAAAACAGCCAGATCATAAGCACTGGTATAATGGCCTTTAGCCGGGAGACCATAGGCATTCACAAAGTTAGTGTTCTTAAGGCCCAGATCTTCGGCTTTCTTGTTCATGGCCTCAACAAAGGCTTCATGTGAACCATAAAGATGTTCGGCCACAGCAACACAGGCATCATTAGCGGAACCCACAGCAATGGAAATCATCATTTCCTCCAGAGAGAGCTTTTCTCCGGGTTCCAGATAGATCTGTGATCCTCCCAGGGAACAAGCATTTTCACTTGCTGTAACAATGTCGGTTAATTTGGCTTTTCCAGCCTCGATAGCCTCGGCAGCAACGACCATGGTCATGAGTTTGGTCACACTCGCCGGAGGCAGTTCTTTATGAGATTCCTTTTCATAAAGGATTCTGCCTGTAGCAGCGTCCATCAGAATGACACTTTCAGCAGTCGTTTCAATATTTGCGGCTTTTATCGGCTGGACATTGCATACTAAAAAACAGGTACTTACAAAAAGTACTATCCATGTTCGCAATGAATATTTAAGCATACAAAAAACCTCCCAGAAATATTTTGGTTGTTTTAGTATGCCCTTGTAAGACTATTTTATATTTATCTGTTTGTAAGTGTCAGAGAAAAAAAGACTTACGTTTATTTATTTTTAATCATAAAATTGCATAATTCAGATTTTTATATCTCCAATAAGTTGATACTTCCTTAAGCTTAAGCCTTAGCCTTAGCCTTACCCGATATGATGATGTAAGAGCTTCTTTCTCACAAGATAGACCATAAGTAAGATCATAGGAATAACCAAGATAAAAACAAAGCCAATATAAGACAAAATTTTATAAGAAATTATGTTGGAAATAACAGAAAATTTTTTCAGTTTAGTGCTAAGACTCACCAAGAATACAAGACCAGCTAAGGGGATAAGAAATTTCTTATTGGACTTAACATTAAACACCTGCTTCATACCTACTGATGCAACATATAAATAAGTTGACAGCTTCAGTAACTCTACTAAAAACCAGCCGATGACATTCAAAGATTCAATACGCTGAATAAAATCAAAAAGATCAATTAATTTAGCATAGTAAAAATGGGGAAAGTTAGAATTCTTTGCTAATTGAATACCCATAGTAGCAAGAACAGGAATGGTGATTAAGATCAGTAACAGGATAAATAGTACTACAGAATAGGTAAAAATCTTATTTAAGTCTTTTTTATTCTTTAGATTTGGAACGATCATGCAGAGAATGATAACCTCATAAAACCGACTGGAAAAATAAAAAGCTCCCTCATTGATCTGCTGAAAACCGGAATCCTTGTACACCGGACGAAACACTTCAAGATTCATATCATTGAAGCCCAAAATGAAAAAAAGAAAAATGACAAAGATAATATACGGGACAAACAATTCGGCCGTCCTTCCAATCGTTTCTATTCCCTTGAAAGAACCATAAACAGATGCTGCCAACGCGAAGATCATAATGGCGTAAGCAGGCGTTTCAGGCATGATGGCAGTTAAAATAAAAATAGTAACTTCAGACAATACCAACACGCTGATTAATAATATAAAAGCTATATATAGTGTTCCTATGAATTTCCCAATATATTTTCCCATAATTTTTTCTGTATACTGAATTAAAGTGAGTTCAGGAAAATGGTTACTGAGGTACAATAATGGTATAGAAATAATGACAATATATACGCTCGAAAATATTTGCATTATCCATATGTCTTGATTAGCAGGCGGTATCGACAGTGGCAAATAAACATAACCTGTTGTTAACCTGCAACCGATGATGATCAGAATGGCTTGTAACATGGATATATTCTCAGCTTTTGGCATTATCGTTCCCTCCTCGCTGTCTTCGATACCAAGCCAATCCTGTTGATTTCTGTCTTCACTTCGACAGTAACCTCAGCTGTAGAAAGAATATCCTCCCAATTGTCCTTCATCCTTTCCCACTCCACAAGGCTTTTTTTGCGAACTATTCTGCCAAAACCAAAGACATCAGCGCGATACTCTTTCTGCACTTTTTCTATAACATCTTCAATTTGGCTTTTAAGAACATTGGAATTTGCAAGAGCTATTTTTTCAAGGATTTCCGGATTGCTGACATCAATATTTGCCCATTCTTCTCCCAGCATACCTTCTATATTTACTTTAACTTTAATTCTTACTTGATCTCCTTCAATAAAAACCTCATTGTTACTATCAGCCCTGATTATTTCTATTGAAGTAACCCCGTCCCCTTCGGGAGCATCCGATACAATAATTCCGCTTTTCACCTCCCCTGTCACAAAGTTTAGGGCTCGCGTCTCAATTCCATCCAAAAAACCGATCATTTTTCCCTCTAAAAACACGGCTGAGCCTTCATCCTTTATTTCATACTTCGTGCCACCGTTTTCTGAGTTGACCCCTGTTTTAACTTTTTGTATAGCCTGGACAACACCCATCACCGGTTGGATTCCTTCATCATAGTAGATTCGCAGAAAATCTCGAAGTCTTACCGCTACGGCTTTGGAGTTAGCTTTTTGGGCCTTAAGTAATCCCTCCAGATAATCTGAAGGAATTTTCTCAATCCCCCCCGAAATCCCTATTATTTCAGAAACAGGATTATTCCTAGCCACAACAAGATAGACATTCATCCTGGTTTCATGGTCTCTTTGGAAATAATCAATATATTCCGTGGCCAATCCTTTACGGGCAAAGGCTTCACTAAAAATATATACTTTGGTATGGGGCCAAAAAAGCTTCCGGTCAAATTTCAATGTCGCATTTCTAATAGCATCAAAAAAAGTATCCCCTGTACTTTCAACATATATGATCTCTTGACTGCCTCTTTCGCTATCGCTTTTTTTCTGCTGTGGCTTGATTATTTCGAAAATCAACTTGACCTTTTCCTCTGTAGAATCAAACGCTACGGCACCAATTATCCCGAGGTCATCCAGTTCCCGGCGATTCCAGCACCCCGAAAAAAAAAGCACCATGGTTAAAACAAGAATAATCGCTAACAGTTTGGTCCAAATAGCCTTTTTCAAGCAAAAATCACTCCCTCCTAATGTTGCCTTGTCTTTTAACATTTTCTTTTGTTATAGATGTAGGTCTTTTCTTCATAAGAAATAACGGTATCCTCAATATAAAATCTTTCATATCACTGGCACTAAATGGTGCCAGACCCGAAACATAGGGAACTCCAAAGGAACGGAGTGATACAGCCTGAGCGACAATGATATAGATTCCGCAGATAATCCCATACAACCCCATCATTCCGCCTAAAGACAATAAAAATAACCTATAAACTACCATCATTTCGGTAAAAGCTGGAATTACAAAGCTTGTTACGGCTGTGATGGCGGTGATGATTACCATAGGCGCACTGACAAGCCCAGCGTTAACAGCAGCTTCACCAATTACTAATGCGCCCACAATACTGATTGCAGGTCCTATCGCCCTAGGCAGCCTGGTACCAGACTCCCTGAGCAGTTCATATAACACCCCCATTATAAATGCTTCTGCAATCGCGGGTAACGGAATGCCCTCTCTGGCACCTGCCATACTAATCAAGAGAACGGTCGGGATCATCTCCTGATGAAAGGTAGAAAGGGCAACATAAAGAGACGGAAGCAAGACACTGATTAATAAAGCTGTTACCCTTAGTATTCTCAATAGGGTAGCCAGATAAGACCGAATGTAATAGTCCTCGCTCGTTTGGATATTTTCCGTAAATAAAAAAGGCATCGTAAGTACATGAGGAGTCCCGTCGCATAGAACAGCAACCCGCCCTTCTAAGAGTTTGGCCGCTGCAACATCAGGTTTTTGTGTGTTCCCGACTGTAGAAAACAGGGAAGCAGTGTTGTCTTCAATATACTGTTCAATGTATCCCGATTCTAAAATAGAATCGGTGTCAATACTATTAATTCTTCTTCTTACTTCAGTAAGAACAGCCCTATTGACAATACCGTGAATATAAGCTACAGCAATATCCGTCTTGGTTTGTTTTCCAAGTTTCAAGCTTTCAAAAACAAGATTGTTATTTTTTATTTTTCTCCGGAGCAGCGATATATTTACCCCTATACTTTCAACAAATCCTTCTTTGGGACCTCGGATAACTGATTCGATATCCGGTTGTTCGACAGCCCGCTGTTCCCATCCTTTGACATCCAAAATTAAAGAAGCGTCAAAACCCTCGATAAACATTGCGGTTTTGCCACATAAAATCTCATCTACGACCTCCGACATCCATTTAGTTTCCTTAACATTTGACACATAAGTGTTTGCTCTAAAACTATGATCCTTTTGGCTTGTGATCAAAGGCGTGATGACATCACGATTGAGTACTTCCTTATTAACTAGCCCATCGATGTAAACAATAAAAGTCTTTGGATCAGAATCAGACTCAAAATCGTAAAATATCACATCGCTGCTGTTCTTGAAAAACTCTATTAAGAAATCTTTATTCGATTGCACTGCAGTCGACACAATAACATTTCCTTTTTCATTGCTTTCTTTTTGTTTTATATCAATATTATTGTGCCGGATAGAACCATTGCTATGTTTATGTTGGGAATTCTTTATCTTGTTTCGTAATTTAGAAAAGAGCATATAACGTTCATTTCCTTTATTCGTAATACCACTTTCATTATCTAAAATTATTCTCGCTAATCTTATTATTTATTCCTTTATTTACCCGGTTACATTAGACCGTTTCTCTCGATAAGATAAAGAATGATAAATAATAAGTGCTAGCTATAATATTCCTACAGCTAGCAAACCATTATAATATTTAAAAATTACTCGGATTAAAACCTCTGGTACTTATTGGGTACCTTCTTTTCTTTCCAGCCATGCCAATAGCATGGGTTTAGATAAGCAAACGGTTTTGGATAAATTTTATGTTTAAGTATGCAACCCCGAATAATCGATATTCCTTTCTCCTCGCATTGAGTCTCGAATATAGGTGTCCAGTTTTTCTCCTGAAACCATATGTACTTGGCTCCGATATCTGCTGCCTGGGAGACGATATCTGTTATATATTCTGCCCTCAGACAAGGAACGATTACATCGACTTTACCCTTTAAGCTTTCCAGATCAGGATAGATTTTACTACCCTCAAATCGTGGTAATTCAGGAGCGGCCACATACACTTTACACCCGAAATCTTTTAGAGTATGCCAGGCTTTGTAGGCATGCCTGTGTTTCTGAAGCCGATCAGCATTAGCCACAATAGCGTAACTCATTTTGGTATTAAGCGGTCCGTTAATCTCATAAACATGATTCCTTAACTTTTTCATGCCCCCCAACTCCTGTCTAAGAGATACTATCAATATCTAACAAGTATTCTTAAAATATGTCTATGAGATTAATGATCGATACTTGCCCGTTGATAGAAAAAAGGACATCCTCCAGTTGAAGAATGCCCAAATGACCTTAAATTCTTATCATCCTATTCAGTATTGTAATTGCTTGATTGGAATTACTGTTTTGCAATTGTACAGTTTTTATCACCGTTTAGTGATTGACTTGAACGATTTTATGGTCTTCTACTAGCGTACCACCTTAGACACAAAGGCTTGTGGTCCGGCCGGTTTATCAGCGATCTGAATAGCTTGGTCTAAGGCTTCACAAACTTGATTGATTTTACTCTCGTCCGAAGTATATAATTCCAAGATGGATTCGCCTGCTTTGATATAATCTCCGCTCTTTTTACAGAGATAGATCCCTGCACCTAAGTCGATCGTACTTTCCTTGGTTTCCCTTCCGGCCCCAAGCTCCATGGCGGCAATACCCAGTCTCAGAGCATCCATATTCACAATATTGCCGTCTCTTTTCGCTTGATATTCGGCTTTAATAGGGGCGAGCGGAAGGTTTTTCTTACGGATACTCTCCGTATCTCCGCCTTGAGCAGCCACGAATTCCTGAAACTTCTCCCAGGCCTTACCATTGGTGATGGCAGATTTCAGCAACTTTTCAGCTTCTTCTTGGGTGAATGCTCTTCCCCCTAAGATAAGCATCCAACTGCCTAACTCGTAGCATACTTCCATCAGATCCTCAGAACCCGTTCCCTGCAGACAATCGATAGCCTCTATCACTTCAATACTGTTGCCGATCGCTTTACCTAAGGGCTGATTCATATTACTAAGGACAGCTACAGTATCTCTACCCAGACTCTTACCGATAGATACCATGGTGGTGGCCAGCATTTCTGCATCATTCAGTGTGGCCATAAAGGCACCGGAACCGAACTTAACATCCAGAACAATCCCTTGAGCACCCGAAGCAATCTTTTTACTCATGATGGATGAGGCGATAAGGGGTATGGAATCCACCGTTGCTGTCACATCCCGTAAGGCGTAAAGCTTCTTATCGGCTGGAACCAGATTTCTTGTCTGCGCTATGACACTGATCCCAATCTTGTTAACCTGTTGCAGGAAAGCTTCTTGACTCAACTCCACCTTAAAACCTGGGATAGATGATAATTTATCGATCGTTCCTCCGGTATGGCCTAATCCTCTCCCGGACATTTTCGCTACAGGTACGCCACAGGCTGCTACCATCGGAGCGACAATCAGGGTTGTTTTATCCCCTACCCCGCCGGAACTGTGTTTATCGACAAAAGTTTTACCTGGTAAAGATAACTCAACCTGATCACCACTTTCAGCCATGGCCATTGTCAAAGCAGCGGTCTCATCAGTATTCATCCCTTGAAAGAAAATAGCCATTGCCAAAGCAGCCATCTGATAATCTTTGATGGTTTCATGGACATAGCCACGGATGATAAATTGTATCTCCTCCGAAGACAATGCCAGTCCGTCTCTTTTCTTTTGAATGAGATCTACGATTCTCATATCTGTCACCCTATACCTTCTTACCATATCACTTATTCTAGACGCTTATTTAAGAATTAAAGTACCGCTTATTGAGGATTATATCTTACTTAAGTGTGGTCTGTCTCAATGTCCCTTGTCCTGCAATCATTGTCAGAGGTTCGTTTTATCTTAGAACCCCAACCAGGCTCTGAACATAATCCACAAAAAGACGTTCGATTTTTTCCGTAGTCTGAATAACCTCGGCATGATTTAACTTCTGCTTTAGTATTCCAGCAGCCATGTTAGTTACACAGGAAATTCCCAAAACACGCATTCGTGCATGATTGGCCACGATCACTTCAGGAACAGTGGACATTCCCACCAGATCGGCCCCGATCGTCCTCAGATACCTTATTTCAGCCGGTGTTTCATAACTTGGTCCGCTGACAGCTGCATAGACTCCTTCCTGCGGTTGGATCCCCTTTTCTTTCATTAAGCTTAGAGCTTTCTCTCTCCAATCGGCATTGTATGCTTCACTCATATCTGGAAATCTTGGACCCTGGGAAGAGAGGTTCGCACCCCGTAAGGGATTATTACCCATTAAATTGATGTGATCTTTAATGATTATCAGATCCCCTGGTTGATAATCTGTATTAATCCCTCCAGCTGCATTAGTGACCAAAAGACCATTGATACCCATCGAACGCATAACGCGTACCGGGAAGGTTACGTCATACATTTCGTAACCCTCATAATAATGGAACCGTCCCTGAAGGACCATTACGGGTTGGGATGAGATCGTACCAATCATCAGCTTACCCGAATGTCCCTGAACTGTCGAAACAGGAAAGTGAGGGATTTCCTTATAGGGAATGATTGTTGCGTTTTCCACCTTTTCAGCTAGTTTTCCCAGCCCTGAACCTAGAATTACTCCTAATACCGGTGTCTGACCTGTTTGTTTCATTATATATTTCTTAGCATCATCAATCCTGGCCATCAGTTTCTTTTCTGTTATCATTTTGATTCTCCTTTATCTCAGAATAGAAGCTTCTACCATTAGTTAAAGTTTCCAGGGAAAGGTATTCGGCAATGGTTGCACCCACATCAGCAAATGAGCTTCTTGTCCCTAAATCAACCCCTTTTTTCAGGGAATGACCATAGACAAGCAAAGGGACGTATTCCCTGGAATGATCAGTACTCGAAGTTGTGGGGTCACACCCATGGTCTGCCGTGATAATCAACATATCATGTTCGCCTAGGGCGTCGATGATTTCTGGAATTCGTGTGTCCAGTTCCTCAAGTGCTTCAGCATAACCTTTAACGTTGTTTCGATGACCGTAAACCATGTCAAAGTCCACAAGATTGGTAAAAATCAGACCAGGTTCTTCCCGACCTAAATAGGACAGCGTCTTCTCGATCCCATCCATATTGCCTGAAGTCGGTACATATTCACTGATGCCCTTACCAGCAAAGATATCGTTGATTTTTCCCACAGCCAGAACCTTTTGACCCGATTCCGTGATGTAATCCAACAACGTCTTGGCAGGGGGTTCGACCGAAAAATCATGCCTATTGGTCGTTCTTTGGAATCGGCCCTCTTCACCAATAAATGGGCGGGCGATGACCCGTGAAACATTTAAATCGCCTTTGAGCATTTCCCTGGCTATCTTACAAATGTTCATCAATTCTTCGAGTCTGATGATTTCTTCATGTGCAGCAATCTGAAAAACAGAGTCAGCTGACGTATAAACAATCGGTTTACCGGTCTTGATATGCTCTGCTCCCAAACGTTCAATAATCTCAGTTCCAGAGGCCACCTCGTTACCTAAAACCTGACGGCCAATTCTTTTTTCAAATTCTCGGATAAACTCTTCTGGAAAGCCCTTAGGAAAGGTTGGAAATCCTTGTTCCATAATAAGTCCTGTCAATTCCCAATGCCCAATGGTGGTGTCTTTTCCTTTGGAGCGTTCCGCCATTTTTCCATAGTTGGCTTTGGCTTTACTTACCGGTGAAATACAAGGAATATCAATGATATTACCCAGCCCTAGTGCTCTGAGATGGGGAACCTTTAATCCAACTTTCTGAGAAATATTCAAAAGTGTATTGCTGCCCTCATCTCCATAGTCACGGGCATCAGGCAGTTCTCCGATCCCCACGCTATCCATCACGAGAAGTATTGCTCGATGTACCATTTTCGTCCCCTCCTTGTTTTGCTCGTGGATGTGCTTTACGAAAGACTTCTAAAATTCGTTTTCTGGAAACATGAGTATAAATCTGAGTCGTCGATATGTCCGCATGCCCCAGCATTTCTTGTACCGACCGCAAATCAGCCCCATTATCAAGTAAATGAGTGGCAAAACTGTGTCTTAACAAATGAGGGTAGATATTTTGATTCAATCGATTGATCTTGCCCCATTTTTTAAGAATCTGCCAGACCCCTTGTCGGGACAGCCTCTTGCCACGGTTATTCAGAAATAGCGTATTTTTATCCTGTACAGAAGGTTTGTGATTACGTAACAATAATGTTTGTCTGGAAGATGTCAGGTAGTCGTTGATCACCGAGAGACCTGCTTGACCGACCGGAACTATTCTTTCCTTACTTCCTTTCCCCCGACAGCGGAGATAACCCAGGTTAAAAGAAACATCATTGACACTTAGATTGATGAGTTCAGATACTCTGAGTCCGCTTCCGTATAAAACTTCGATGATAGCTTGATCTCTTAATCGGATTTCATCTTTTTTGGGCTGCAAACCTGAAAGAGCGTTATTGATATTCGTCTCAGCTAGTACCTGAGGAAGTTTCTGGTCTAATTTAGGGATTGTGATAAACATCGTGGGATCTTCAGTAATTTTATCTTCCTGCAAAAGATAACCATAAAAACCTTTGATGGTAGCACTATATCGAGCCAAAGTTCGGGCTGACCGACCTTTTTCCTTTTCCACAAGCATAAAGGAAAGAATATCGGACGTGCTGCTTTCCATAAGGTTTTTGGACCGCGTCTGTAAGAAGGAATGAAATTTTTTAAGATCACGCGCATAATTCAAACACGTATTGGCAGCCAAACCTTTTTCCACTTTAAGATGATATAAAAATTCTTCAATCAAATCATCTTTAACCTGGCTTTGCTTATTCATATAAACCTCCTTACTAGAATTCTTTTCTACGTGAGACAGTTTCATAACTCATACCCGTTGATATAAGTGGATTTTTTACCCGTAA
>CAYZDF010000036.1:0-31790 GCA_964477085.1 uncultured Gracilibacteraceae bacterium
TCTTAATGGTTTCTCTATAAGGAACCCTGGGAACTTCAGTTTCGACTGCAACTCCGAATTTTCGGGCAAGTTTTTCGCCAACGATATCCAGTTGCATTTCTCCTAAGCCACTTAAGATTGTTTGTTTAGTTTCGGTGTTTTTATTGACGCTAATGGTGGGATCTTCATCAACCAGACGAGCAAGTGATGAACCAAGCTTGTCTTCATCCCCTTTGCTCTTCGGACGTACGGAAAGAGGCAGACAAGGAAACGGGAATTTTATGCCCTCTAAAACCACGGGCTTAGCTTTATCACAGAAGGTATCCCCAGTTTTGGTCTCTTGCAGTTTTGCTGTTACAGCGATATCTCCTGCTTGGACGTTAGGCGTATTATCCTGAGTCTTTCCTTTAAGAAAGAAGACCTGACCCATCTTCTCTTCGACTTCTCTGGTGGAGTTATAGACCATGGAATCACCGGCAAATGTACCGCCATAAACTCTGAAGAACGTCATCTTACCAAGATAGGGATCAGCAAGGGTTTTGAAGACTAATGCAGACTTCTGCTCAGCAGGGGTTGGAGCAGGAACATAATCAGAGACAAACTGAATCAGTTCATTAACTCCGAGATTCTTCTCTGTTGAACCAAATAATATAGGAACGATCATATTCTGAGCAATTGCTTTCTGAGTAATGACTTTTAATTCATCATCGCTTAAAGCTTCGCCTTCGAGATACTTCATTAACACTTCATCATCTGCTTCCGCTGCAGCTTCAGCCAGTGCTTCTTTAAACATTTCGACATCATCTTTATATTTATCCGGAATATTACTTTGGAAAATATCAACAACGCCTTCAAAAGCAGCTTCTTTACCTACTGGAATTTGCATTTGTACAAATCTAGCATTCGGGAAAGTCGCTTTCAGTTGATCCATAACTTTCTCAGCGTTAGAGTTTTCTCTATCGAGCTTGTTAATGAAGCAAAGACGAGGAAGTTGTTTTTCATCCATAAGATCCCAGATGATCTCCGCCTGTACTTCTACACCGCCTACACCGCATAGTACCAATAAACCGCTCTCTACTACACGAAGTGCACTGATTACCTCACCGATAAAATCAGAATAACCTGGTGTATCCAGAACATTGACTTTGACACCCTTATGCTCAATGGGAATCAGGGACGTGCTGATGGAAATATGTCTTTGTATTTCCTCTTGAAGATAATCGGAAACCGTGTTACCATCATTGACCTTACCTATACGGGTTACGGCTCCTGCATTGAAAAGTAGTGTTTCAGCCAGCGAAGTTTTACCTGAACCCCCGTGCCCTACTAGACAAATGTTGCGAATACTCTTGGTGTCGTAGCTTTTCAAATAAATCTCCCCTTTAGTTTATTTGATAAAAAAATTAACACAATATTTATATAATTATAACATTACTTAATTCTCTATGGTTTTGTCAAATCCTTTTAAAAAAAATACCTTTTCAGAAAAAACTTAGAGCATGAGCTTATTTCCCGGTGCATAAGTTGTTTAAGAATTTATTTTTCATTTAGCACCTGGAGGTATTCTTAATGCGTTCCAATAGCCTTATTTATGGTGCAATTATACTTTTTATTGCCAATCTTATTAACCGTATCCTTGGATTCGGTTATCAATACCTCATCATGCGCTACATTGGCAGTGAAGCTTATGGCCTTTTTTATATGGTATTCCCAGTCTACATGACGGCCCTGGTACTGACGACGGCCGGAATCCCCTTGGCTATTTCCAAGATGGTGTCAGAGAAGGTCTCTCTGAACTGCTACGGAGATGCTAAAAGGATTTTTCGTATTGCCTTGCTAATCCTTTTCACCACGGGCTTCTTTGTTTCCTTATTTCTCTATGTTAATTCTGCTTTCATGGTAGATCGCTTCTTTTCAGATAAACGTGTTCTACACGTTTTCCAAATCTGTATACCAGCCATCTTTATTGTTTCTGTGGCATCAGCTTTCAGGGGGTATTTTCAGGGGTTACAGAATATGATTCCTTCCGCTTTAAGCCAGGTCTGTGAGCAGTTGGTTCGAGTCGGGGTGGGCTTCGCCCTTGCCTTAAACCTGATGAAGCAAGGTGTAGAATGGGCAGCCGCTGGACTCGCCGGCGGTATGTTATGCGGTGAACTTGTCGGATTAGTGGTTATCTTCATTCTGTATCTCCGTCAAAAGGAGTTGAAAAAAGGTATCTCACATAAGGATGAAAAAGCAGGATCTATCGTTTGGAGTTTATTGACTCTGTCCTTACCCGTAACGGGCAGTAGGCTGATGTCTACTGGATTATCGGCTTTAGATGCTGTTATCATCCCTAAGCAGCTTCAGGCAGCAGGATATTCAGCCAGAAGTGCCACGTCCTTATTTGGTCAATTAAGCGGTACGGCATTAACCCTTCTCACCTTTCCCAGTGTATTCACCTTCGCCTTAGCTACTTCTCTTGTTCCCGCTATTTCCGAAGCAATGGTCAGAAACGACTACAAACTTGCTCAGAAACGATGTACCGATGCGATCAGATACACAATTATTCTTGGACTGCCTTGCGTTATCACCTTGTATTACTATGCAGAACCCCTAACTGACTTATTTAGGAGTGGTGAGGTAGCCAATGTCTTAAAAGTACTTGCTTTAGGGGGTATATTCGCCTACCTTCAGCAAACCACGACCGGGGTCCTCCAAGGTCTGGGCAAGACCTATCTTCCACTGATTCATTCTACGCTCAGTGCTGCCTGTCGCTTGCCGCTTTTATTCTACCTGACTGGAATTCCAAAGTGGGGACTATTAGGCAGCTCGTTTGCTTATGTATTCGGATTCTTTGGCATCGCTGTCCTTAATCTGGCAGCAATTAAGCGAAGTATCGGCATGAAGATAGATGTGAAGTCATTTATCTTACAACCATTATCGGCTGGTATAGGGCTGTTAATGCTGTATAAAGTGTTTACATCCTTTACACCCAATACCTTCCTTGTCAACTTAATCGCCATGTTTATCGGTTTTGTTCTTTATTTTGTCATCCTGCTGATCAATGGAGGCATTAACACGAAAGAACTAAGAATGATTCCGTTACTTAACCGATTTATTCCCTAAAAGGACGATACCTCCGACTTTCTTATCTAAACCACTTTCGAATAATCTCACCATAATGCCAGTATGTCATTAAAAATAATACGCCTGTAATCAAAATCAAGAGAATCTTATAAATAAAGTAAATCTTTACAACCGACAGTATAAAGATCAGCAGGGCAAGAACTGCAGGAATAATTAAAATTGTCCTGTAATTAATCTTCTCCCCTTTCTTCCGACTAAAAACGAAAAAGATAACAAAGATAATAAAGTAAAATATAAATATCCCAAAACTCATTTGTATCCTCCAGGATTAAAACTTATCTTTTAATATTTTTAACTGTTTATAATCGGTCAAATCACTGTGCAGCGGGCTTATAGAAATATAGCCATCCTGTATAGCTTTTAAGTCTGTATCCTGTTCATCCTCAAACATCAGAGTTCCTGTAATCCAGTAATATTTTTTACCGAAGGGAGCTTCCCTGCTTTCAAAAAAATTATCATAGACGGACTTGCCCAGACGGGTGATCTTCACTCCGTTCCAACAGTCCGCATCAATACCGGGAATATTGATATTCAGTAAGCCATCACTATGATTAAACAATGAAAGGCGTTGATCAATCAGATCTTTAATAAAGTAAGCACTGTGTAAATAATTACGGTATTCATAACTGGCAAGCGATACAGCCAGCGAAGGGATACCAAGCAGTACTCCCTCCATTGCCGCAGCAACAGTTCCGGAATAAAAGACATCTGAACCCAGATTAGGACCATCATTAATCCCCGAGATAATAAGGTCGGGTTTATGAGGTAAAATTTCGCCTTGGACTGCTAACTTAACACAATCCGTTGGTGTTCCGTTTACAGCTAGTCCCACGTTATTCCCGTCCAATTGATGGTTGGTTACGAACAACGGATTGAAGATAGTAATGGAGCGCCCTGTTGCTGAGCGTTGGCCTTCAGGTGCAACGATATATATCTCATGCCTTTGATCTAAGGATAGAACATTATAGAGAGTGGTTATTCCTGGTGCGAAAAAACCATCGTCATTGGTTAGCAGGATTCTCATGATAACTAAAGACCTCCGTTATTAATCTTCATACACAGTACCATTTAGCTCTTTTGGGTCAGGCCAAATAAAAACTGATAGCCTCAACGTGATTGTCAATGTTTACCCATGATTAAAGAAAAAGCTTCAGCTCTGGTTGCTGCATTGGTTTGGAATATTCCTCTTACTGCAGAGGTCACCGTTTTGGAACCAGGTTTTTTAATACCTCTGATCGTCATACACATATGCTCTGCTTCAATCACGACGATAACCCCTCGGGCATCCAAAATGTTTTTAATGGTATCTGCAATCTGACTGGTTAAACGTTCCTGAAGCTGCGGTCTTCTCGCAAAATCTTCTGCGACCCTGGCTAGCTTCGATAGTCCTGTGACGCGGCCATTACGAGCGATATAGGCAACATGCGCTTGCCCGACAAAAGGGAGAAGATGATGTTCGCACATGGAGTAAATAGGAATATCTTTCACGATAACCATTTCTTCATGATTCTCCGAAAATTGGACTGTCAGATTTCTACTGGGATCTTCGTGAAGTCCAGCAAATACTTCTTTATAAAACCGAGCTACGCGTTGTGGTGTATCTTTTAATCCCTCCCGGTCAGGGTCTTCACCGATTGCCTCTAAAATACTTCTAACAGCTTTTTCGATTTTTTCCATATCAATGGACATTTTGACACCTCCTGATTAAAACGGTCATAAATTATTCTATTTTATAATGATAAATCTTTTTTGGCATTATCATGTATTTTATCACCTCTAACAATGAACTCCAAACTTTTTGGCGATTTCTTAATTATAGTCATGAAAATTGATATAAAAGATAGTAACTGCGAAGATCCAGAAGTTTCGCAGTTACTATCTTGTTTCTTGTCTTACAAAAAATTTGCTCGCCATTATATTATAATATTAGAGTTTACAAGGTACAGTTATTATTGTTTTGTGCTAAGTTTCTACTGAGCAAGACCCAGAGACTTGTTGAAACAGTCCGCTGCCAAGGTGTGTTTGGATAACTGCTCATAAACATTCCCTAAGAGAGCCCAGGCTTCTGTACTATAATTATCAGTTGCCAGCAATTTTTCCAAAGTGGTTCTAGCTTCCTCCCATAATCCTTTATGGTATAAACATACACTTAAATTATAAAGGACGATCGTATCAGAAGAGTTAATCTTTAACGCTTTATGATAATATTCGAGGGCTTTGCGTGTCCTTCCTAATTTAAAGCAAATATATCCCAGGTTATTAAGCAGTAAATAATCATTGCAATTGATATTATACGCTTTTTTCAAAAGCTTATAGGCCTGTTCATCATTGCTGAGTTTATGATAGATTCCAGCCAGATTACACAAGGCATCAAAATCATCAGGCTGTTGTTTTAAAACATTAAGTAGTAATTTCTTTGCTTTCTTGATTTCCCCAGTCTTGGCATAGCAGTAAGCCAACCGTGTTGACAGATGGAGATGAGCGTTAAATCTGATTGCCTTTCTCAAACATTCCGCGGCAGAATGTATCTGGTCGAGTTTGATTAGCATCTCCGCCTTCATCTCCCAATAATCAGAATTATATGGTTTTAATTTGCAACAACCGCTAAAACAGTTTAAAGCTTCACCATATTCCTGATGAAATACATAAATGCTTCCTAATCGATAAATAGTCTCTGCATCCCCCGGCGAAGACCTTAACGATTTGTTTAACGAGGCTACCGCTTCCTCCCAAAAGCCAAGTTCTAAGAGACAATCAGCTTGTAAATTCCAAAAGTCGCTGCAATTTGGTTGATTCTCCAAAGCACAATCTAAATAGGAAAGAGCTTCTTTTACCGCTCCTATGCCATAAGCGCAACGTGCCAGAAGATAATACGCTCTAGCCCTGTCCTGGACATTGTGGCAATAATTGACGGCTTCCGTCAAATAATCTCGAGTTTCTTGGAACACACCATAATCAATTAATTGATGGGCTTCATTTAAATACTGTGCCTGATTAATCGCTTCCTTTTTCAGATATTGAAGAAGGTTCTGAACGACTTTCTTTTCATCCCCATGATTAAGCCACCAATTGATCTGCAGTTTTTTAAAGATTCCAGGTTTTTCTTTAACGAATATTTTATTTTGAAGAGTTGCGATAAAGGGATTAGACATACTGAAACACTCCTTTAGAATCTTTGTATAAACTCACTACAGTAAAAATATTCTTCTATTTAAATTATTTTCCTTTATATTGGAGAAAATACTGATCATCAAATACTTTAGTAAAAAGATAATATTCATAAATTACTATTTTTTTTCGTTATTTATCTTCAAAAATATGTATAATAAAAGAGAAGTTATTATTCTTTTATGAGGGTATTGATTGGATGAAGAAATCGCTTTCTCTGTTTATTTTTATTATTTGTGTCTCCTTAATAACAGGCTGCAGCCGGATTATACCTCTGTTTAAAGAAAAAGAGCCAGCGCCGGTTTCCAATCTATCGGCAAGCTCTATCCTCTTTGATCAGGAGATCCGTACTCAAACCGTTCAGTTAATCCATAACGCAAAAAAAGCTATTTTTATTCAACTATCCTCTTTGGAGGATGAAGAACTTCAAAAATTATTGGTTAGTCGATCCCAGTCAGGTATCGAAGTGAGAATTCTATTGGATCAATGGCAGAGAGAGAATTCGGCTACCGTTAAGTACCTCAAGAATAATAACATCTCCGTTCAGTACTATCCCGCTCAAAAGGGTCAATACCAAAGAATCCGTTATATGGTGGTCGATTACCAAACAGCTGTTTTTTATGGTGGAGATTGGACCAAGAGAGGGTTTGGAGCTCATACCATGGCTGTGAAATTAACAGGTGATACGGCCTGGACGATGGTTAAATCCTTTTATAAGGATTGGTTATACACAACCACACTCGATCTGGAATTGCCCGAACAGATGGAATTGCCTGAAGATCATATCATTTTTACGATAAACTCTGGTGTCAAACAACAAATCCTTAATAATATAACTTCTGCAACTTCAGAGATTATTGCTCAAGTGGAACAACTGAGTTATCCAGACACTGTTCAGGCCCTTGTGGAAGCCAAGCAAAGAGGTTGTAATATTAGGCTTATTGTCAGTCCTTCCTGTGCTGTTGCAACTCCCAATACCATCAAAAAGTTCATAGAGACGGGTATCGAGATCCGTTACTATAGTCATCCCAACAATCTCGCCATGGGTTTCAATCTGGGGGTGTTTGATAATAAGACAATTATCATGAGCAGTTCTTCCTGGACTTATAACTCCTTCGTCATTAACCATGAAGGTTTGCTCAGTATTCCATCACCAGCTGCCGTTGAGAAAATCAAGAGTGTCTTTGAGCAGGAGTGGAAGAGAGGAACAACGCCCTAAGTTAGAAACAGACAGTCTGTTTCTAACTTTTTATTTTGCACACAAAATTGACCAGCCTTTTAAAGGCAAGGTCAATTTATTATGCCCTTTAGGGGCTCATAGAATATGGTATTCAGGACAGCCCTTTTCTTCGTTATTTTACTGGAGTTTGACTGAAGTATTATTAAAAGACTAGTGAGAAAAAATTGAAGAATATGCTGTGCTAAAGCTATAGAGAAGGTAGGGTTCGCACCCTACCTTCTTTACCGCTCTGCCGTTAGACATCTGGTTTTCTGACCCTGCTCTCGCAAGGTGGGTACCTAGACGGTTTTTTTCGTCTCTTTAGAAAAAGCATGACGGACTCAAATCATCACTTATCGGTCCCCAAGTTATAAATAGGATCAAAACCAAGAAAGTCTGTTACAAACAAAGCAGATTCATCCTTATTATATCACGATTTTTTCGATTCTTCCTCTAGGAAACCAATGGAATTTTTGGGTTATTTATGTATCCTGTCCTCAAGCTCTGCCAGTCTGTCCAGGATCACAGAAATCGTCATCTCTTGAGTTCTTACTCTTTGTTTAAGCAGCTCGATAAGACTAGACATATTTTTGACTTGAAGCATAAGTGCTTGTGAATTAGTCGCTTCTATATCATAAGGTTCTTTATTCTTCAGTGAATTAATTTCTTTGGCCGATGTCTCTTTATTTAAGAGATACTTAAATTTGCCGTAACGTGTATTTCGGCCTTGATCAACAGTTATTATACCATCCTCTTCAAGTATTTGAATGGCTTTTTTCAAGGTGATACTGGCTACTCCAGTTTCACGCTGTATTTCCGAATAAGCAATCTCAAACTCGTTTTCATCATGTTTCTTAGATATTTTTGCAAAAAAATCCACAAACTTCTTATACGTCTTATCTTTCAACTTCAAAATCGTTCATCCTTCCGATTATTTTAAATAAACATGTTTATATTTTAATATTATAACATAAAATAAATACTTTTTTTCTCAATAAAACAAGATAAACCAAAAAAACTATAAAAAAATTATGTTGATTATTTTCCTCCGTATAATCTGTCTATTACTTCCTCACTAATGGTAAAAGTATGTTTTTCGGAAGGAAAGATCGATTGCTTTACTTCTTCACAGTAGGTTTTAACCGCAGACACGATATTGGTCTCTAGATGATCATATTGTTTAACAAACTTGGGTACAAATCTAGAAAACAGTCCGAGCATATCATGTAATACCAGTACCTGTCCACTGCACAAATTCCCGGCTCCAATACCAATCGTCGGTATCTTGACTTTTTTCGTGATTAAATCAGCAAGACTAGCTGGAATAGCTTCCAAAACAAGCATGATTGCACCTGCAGTATCAACGAATTCAGCATCCTCAATGAGGCAAGTAGCACTTTCCAAATCTTTACCTTGAACTTTAAAGCCACCAAGTTGAGTCGCTGTCTGGGGCGTTAAACCAATATGACCGACAACTGGGATACCTCTTTTGGTTAAGAAGGCAATTGTTTCTGAATAGTCTTTGCCACCTTCCAGTTTGACTGCATCTGCCCCACCTTCTTTGATTAACCTTCCGGCATTCTTCAGAGCCTCATGGGATGTAGGATAACTAAGATAGGGTAAATCTGCAACCACAAATGTATTGGGTGCTCCTCTTCGAACAGCCTTGGTATGATGAAGCATCTCTTCCACCGTGACAGGTACAGTCGAATCATATCCCAATACTACCATACCTAAGGAGTCGCCGACCAGAATAGTATCGATACCGGCATTTTCCAAAATGCGTGCCGTAGGATAATCATAGGCGGTCAGCATCGTTATCTTTTCTCCCAGTTCACTCATGCTTTTCAGTTGTGGGATTGTCTTCTTCATATTCTTATATTTACCTCCTTTATCCTTACTAAATCGCTATTAAGGATTTAATTATTATTTATGGCATAACAATGCCCTGTCAAGCATAGTTTTTACTAAATTAAGAAGGGAATCATAGGAAAAGGAGGATTCTGTATGGCAAAATCCTTTGAGATATTTCAAGTCTCAAAAGGGGTCTTAATCTCAGTTGTCTGCTCATTCGTGTTAACACTCTTGCTCAGCGTTCTTTATTATTTTACCGATGTCCAGGAATCTTTGATTCATACTTTAATTATCAGTGGTTTAAGTGTACTCATTGGCAGCTTCTACATAGCTTTTCAGTCCGGTAGCAAAGGACTTATCTATGGGCTGTCAGTGGGCTTCGGATTCTTTTTGTTTTCTATGCTAATTTACTATATCTTCTATGAAGGGAGCCCAACGCTAAGGATCTTACTGGAAAAACTGTTCGTCAGTATGGTAACAGGTGCCTTAGGCGGTACACTAGGTGCTATACTGAAAAAGTGACCCTTTTAAAAGCAAGTCTCTGAGGCTTGCTTTAATATTTATCCTCAATTTCCTTGCTTACTATGTCATTTTCTTCTCTGTAATTTTATCCTCAATGACTTTGTCTTCAGTTATTTTCTCATCTGTCATTTCCTCCTGTGAAGAGTTCGAACCAGAGCTCTTGTTCTTTTTACGTTGAAAATAAACAGCTATGGCGATAGCCAGCAAAATGGTAACTGCACTACTCCATTGCGCTGCCGTCCATCCCAAAAAATAGCGTGGGCTATCACCTCTTAAGTATTCCAGCAATATTCGACTCACATTATATAGGACGAGATACAAAAGAAAAACATAGCCGGGTATCCAACGCCTTAATTTAAAAATCAAGAGAATAGCAAAAATCACAACATCAATCTGACCTTCCCAGACTTCCGCCGGCCATAAGGGCTGATCTCCAAATGTATTCCTGGCAATCGTTCCTTCGGGATATAGAATACCAAAGTCTCCACCTGTGGGATTACCAAAAGCATCTCCATTGAGTAGGTTGGCATTTCTTCCCACACTTTGCGCCAATACTAATCCCGGAGCTACAAGATCTGCCAAAGTCCAGAAGGGCAGTTTTTTCATTTTCACGTAAATGATGGCAACGACTAATGCTCCCGCGATCCCTCCCTGGATGGATAGCCCCCCATGCCAAACAGCAATAATCTCCCCAGGATATTGTCTATAATAGGGCCAATCGAAAAAGAAGACTTGCCAAAATCTCGCTCCAACCAACCCACCTAATAGGAGTAAAGGAGATAGATCCAGAATATGATCGATGTATACCTCTTTTTTCTCAACTCTAGCAAAATAAATGGTCACTCCTACACCTAGGATGAAAGCAAGTGCCACCATGGTTCCATATGCTCTAATTGGAAAGTCACCGACAAAAAACCAATATTGGTGCATTATGTCCTCCTATATTACATGTTACTCCCTTAAGAAAAACAACCATTCACATACATATTTTTGCTATTAAGGGTGCATCAAAAGACAAACTTATGTCTATGATTTATACTTTATTAGAATACTCCTCTACCCTTTTCCACCTAGGCCTACGGGCTGAACCCCATGTTAATGGGGTTTTTTCTTTTTAATTAACGTTGTTTATGGTTTATATTACATGGCTTCTTAAGCATATTACTTAGACCAGATGATGACAATACGATCCCCTTGATGCAATTCCGTCGTAAATTCTGCTCTGTTGCCATTGACTAGCATATCAAGTTTTCCTCCAGGAACTGCTTTCTCAGTCAGATTAAGATAAGGAAATAATTCAGATAATATGGGTTTACGCAAGAAACCTTCTACCCGTAATTCCATCCCATCCTCAAGCAGCTCATCCTCACTCAAGACCTTGCCTTTGCTTAGGACCCTGATTATTTGAGGTGGTAGCAAAAATTCATTCCCATTGACTGTAAAACTCATAGGTTCAGCTTGAATGTGCAAATCTTTAACCCTTATTTCTTTCTCCTTGAATTCAACATGGTCTTGATCATTCAGATGACAATCCTGGATCGCGACTTTACCGTTAATCTTCACTTCAAGTTCCGAGAACAGCTCACGGTGTACACCATTAATCATAATGCTCTTTGATTTGACTTGATTGAGATGATAACCCTTCATTTTTAATAAATCCGATAAGGTGTCTACGCTCTTAACTAGAACCTTACAGCCATCTTCCAGCCAATCATCTCCTTGGGCAGCTTGGCTATTTATAAAGATACGGGGTTCGATAAGTTCTTCCTTACCGTTGCAGACGAGCAATTTACCTTTGGGAATAGATATAACATTATTAATCTTAGCTTTAGCATCATGACCTGAGACGCCTGGGACAAATGATACCACATCATCAGGGTTTAGTCTTTGCTCTAAGCGGGCAGACTGCCCGTTCACCGTAATCTGAGCCGGACTTCCCAGTCCGCCTTTAAGTACTTGAACTGATCCGTTAAGCTCGTAGATAAGAGCAGCGCCAGGGCGACCCAGAAATGATCTTGGCTGGATACCCGATGCCAAGAGTGCTTCAGCCACCGTTGCCAACTGCAGTTCAAATAAGGGAATACTTATATCATTAACCGTAACAGAATAATAATGTAACCCTTTACCATCTAAAGAAGCCATTCCAATACCTATTGGTGTAATGACATCAGATCCTTTCAGAAAACTTTCCTCTCCCCTAACCTGAGTAAGTCTTTCTCTGACCTGAATCCCTATTCTGTTACGTGGTAAGCCCATCTTTTCCGCTAAGATATCCCCCAGGAGAGGTGTTAAACTCCCTCCTCCAACTAAAATCACAGCTTGAGGTTTATCCTTATTCAGCAAAATAATTTCCTGGGTTATTCTCTCCGACATCTTTCTGACCGTAGGCTCGATCACATCTAGTATTTCTTGCTTAGATACCGGTGTTCTCTCACCGAAGAAGTTGATGATTTCTACTTCATCCCTATCATTGAGTTCACGTTTAATTCTTTCGCCCTCCTGGAAATCCAGCAGATAATGAGAACAAATAGCTTCGGTCACTTCGTCTCCAGCTATCGGAACCATACCATAGGCGTAAAAAGAACCTTCTTTGGTGAGCGCAATATCCGCTGTTCCAGCTCCGATATCCACAAGAGCAAGATTCATCCTTCTCATATCAGAAGGTATGGCGGCTTGTCCAGCTGCAATAGGTTCTAATGTTAAACTGGACATCTCCAGTTCAGCTCTGTCTAAGACAGCAGCCAGTCCATCCACAACAGTCCTAGGCAGAAAGGTAGCAATGACGGTTATCTCTGCTTTTTTACCTCTTTGACCGATGAGCGAGGCGATAGGCTGGTCTTCCAAGACGTGTTTGATGGTACTATACCCGACGCAATAAAAAGAACTGTTTTCCACTTCGGTTGAACTAATCTTTTTCATGGCCTTCTGTACAGCTTCCATCTCCATAGCCAAAACTTCTTCTTTTTCCCAGCGTATGGGTAAAGCTTCTTCTCTTACAGCTTTCTCAGAAGAAGTACAAAGTGCTCTTCCCGCAGCAGCTACAGCCACTTTCTCATATACTACCTCGGTTTTGGATTCAAGTTCTCGTTTGACTCGCAGTACTGCTTTGGCAACTTCATTCACGTCATGTACCTGTCCATCATACATGGCTCTCTGAGTATGTTCAGTTCGTGCGCTTGCTATAATCTCGTAGCCCTGATCACTCTTCTGCATGACCAAACCGATTACAACTCTGGTTCCGATGTCTAACGCAAATATAGTCTCCACTTTTCTCCCACCTCATAACAAAAAACTTGAATTCCAAAACAATCCTGTCTTATCGGGATGAAGTTTATATAGCCAACTCATTCGCCAAGTCATATAATCTCCGATTAAAGGGAGCCCTGGGGCCAAACGCAATTTCTAGTGGCCTTTCGACGATTTCATTGTTAACAAATGAAATCATCACTTCGGATTTGCCTTCCAGCAGAACCTCTACCGCTTTACCTCCCATCGTTGCTCCCAGGACGGCGTCGTAAGCGGATGGTGCACCACCTCGTTGAATATGGCCGAGTATTGTGACTCTGGTATCAAAGCCTGAGAATTCTTTGAGTTTAGCTTGAATATCGAGTACCTTGCCAGCACCCTCAGCAACAATTATAATACTATGATTTTTGCCTCGGCGGTAACCCCTCAGGAGTTTTTCACTAATTTCTTTCAGATCATAAGGGATCTCCGGGATTAATATTGATTCTGCTCCGATAGCTAGACCAGAGCGCAGCGCGATATCTCCACAATTACGCCCCATCACTTCCACGATGAAGGCCCTTTCATGGGAGGTAGCCGTATCTCTTAACTTGCTGACAGCATCTACAACTGTGTTTACGGCGGTATCAAAGCCAATGGTCAGATCGGTCCCAACGATATCATTATCGATCGTCCCAGGGATACCAACCACCTTAATTCCAAGCTTAGCTAAGGTCTGAGCCCCACGGTAAGACCCATCACCACCGATCACTGCGAGCGCATCGATCCCTTTCTCTTTTAACTGATTCGCTGCTTGACGTTGACCAGCTTCGGTAAACATCTCATCGCTTCTGGCGGTTTTAAGAATCGTTCCACCTCTATGTACGATATCTGCGACTGACCCCAATTTCATTTCATGGATCTCTCCATGGATTAAACCTTCATATCCGTGATAGACACCATATACTTTCAAATGATGGTAAATTCCTTTACGGACAACTGCTCGAACGGCTGAGTTCATGCCCGGGGCATCACCGCCACTCGTTAAGACTGCAATTTTAGAAATACTCATAATCAATCACTCCTGATAGGAAGCGTGTCTATATATCAGCACACACTTACAATTTATCTAATTGATTATACAATTTTTGACATAGGGTTTCAAATTCTTGACCTCTGGTCTCTTTGATCATCATGGAGCGTCGTCTGAGGCTCGAGTTATCTTTCGCAAAGTGATACGATATTTCTTGATAAGAGTATTGAAATACATCATGCAGGAGGTTATACATCATATAGCGTGCAATGACCACACAAGTACTCTTAGCACCTTCCAGAACCTTTTTACTGTCTACTTCATAATGTTCACATACTAATGGTAAAATCACAGATATACTTTTTTGAATACTTCCGACTCGAACCGAGTCAGTAGAATTCTCGTTACCTGCAGTATGAATCAATTGAACCGCTTGTCTTATATTGAGAGCTTTTTGAGCAATAGTCACAGGATCGAAGGTAGTAGAAGAAGCTTTTAGTTCAGTTGTCTTACCCAAATAGTAAGTTACAAAAAGTTCAATTTCACGATGAGTTGGTATCTCCAGGCGGAGGATTAAGCCACTATAAAGCCGGGACGCCAATCGGGTTCCCAAATATTCGAGACACATATCATTGCCACAAAAGGTTAAAACAGCTTTCCCCCCCTGGGCAAATATCGTATCAAGGGTATGAAATAATTCTTCTATAGTCTTGTTCTTCCCTTTTAAACAGTGGATATTGTCTAACAACAAAAGTTTGCAGGTGCGCATTTCTCTTCTAAACAATCCCAGACCGCCATTACAGGCAGCAAATGAATACTTGGATGCAAACTTTAGAGCATCAATCAACATGGTCTTTTCGACGCTATGCTTTGTACGGCGAAACAAGGTTTCCAGCAAGGCCGTCTTGCCGATTCCTGCTTCACCCGTGATAATAGTTACTGCAGGAACCTTCAGAAAATCAAATGTTTCAATAAAATGGAAAGCAAGACGGTTATAATCACTGACAAACACGGTGACGATTACCCCCTTAAACTTTAGAACGGATGGCCTTATTTAATATTACATTACAATTAACGGGAATTATATGTTTTTTTGATATCTTGATAATTATTTTTTAATACTTCTTTTCATACCAAAAAGAAGAAGCACGACAAGTATAAGTAAAGCACCAACAATTCCTAATAATACGTGAAACCGTTCAAAAAATAGTTCAATACTCTTCCAATTCTCCCCTAATTCTTTGCCAGCCCAGATGAGAAGCGCACACCAAGGCAGTGAGCCTAAAAAAGTGTAGATGCTCATTTTCAAAGCATTCATCTTAGCAATCCCAGCTGGTAAGGAGATGAATGTGCGCACAACAGGTAACATCCGTCCAAAGAATACTGTAAGCTCACCGTATCGATCGAAGAAGGCTTCTGTCTTCCTTAACTTAAGTTCAGTGATAAACACATATCTGCCATATTTTATGATAAGGGGTCTTCCCCCGTATTTTCCCACGAAATAAGCGAGTAAACCACCAACAACATTAGCTATAGACGAAACTAAGGTGATCTTCCAAAAGACAAATTTGCCTGTGAGAACCAGATATCCAGCAAATGGCAGGATAATTTCACTGGGCAAAGGGATACAGGCACTCTCCAGTAACATAGCCAGAAAGACCCCACCATATCCGAAACTTGAGATGAGATAGATCACAATACCACTCAGGATTTCCATAAGCTGTTCCAAAATCAATACCCCCAATTATTCCATATTGTTTAAATAATATGAATAACCAGGGGAGTTAGAGAACTGGAATCCGGACATGAATACTATTCTTGCAGCCTTAGGATTCAATCTACTGTTCCTGAGCTTTAAGCTCAAAAACCTGCACCTTCTTAATAAGTTTTAAAGTCTTTTCCACAAAAAAACCGATGGAAAAGGAAAAGATAATGGTACCAAATCCAATAGGACCTGATAAGAAAAAGCCCAAACTTACCACCAATACCTCTAAGATAGTTCGGGCCAGACCGATCCTGATCCCAAAAGTCTTATTCAACCCTATCATCATGGAGTCCCTTGGCCCTATTCCTGCATCTGCGGAGATATAGAGACCCGTTCCGACCCCAGTGATCATTACGCCGAAGAGAAAGATCACAATGGTAACCGCACTTATTTCTGTTACGATATCATCCGGAAGATACTTCAAGATGATATTAATAAGCCATCCGACACAAACCATATTGATAATAGTTCCTAACTTGGGCTTGACACCTAAGAACATACCGATAATAATGGCTCCTGCCCCCACTAGCTGAGTGATTTGACCAAAGTTCAACGGTACATAGTTACTCAATCCCAAATGAAAAGTGTCCCAGGGACTTACACCAAAAACTGCTGCCCAGACGGTTAGTGATATGCCAAAGCTCATAACGATTATCCCTACAGTGAAAACTGCCCATCTTAAAATTTCATTTTTTTGCATGTTGAACACCCACTTATACCTTTTCGAGGGTTTCTTCTGACAAAATAAGAAACAAGAGTCCGGAATCGTCCATTATCCGAACCCTTGGCCTTGCTGACAAATATAGAATCATAATTGATGGGAAATAAGTATTAGTATGTTTCAAGATATTGATCAATTTCCCATTTATGAACTGTAATCCGAAAGCTATCATATTCTTTCATCTTGGCTGCAACAAAACGATGATAGATATGATCTCCAAGTGCTTCTTTGATAATCTCATCCCTGCTCAGTTCGATGACTGCTTCCCTGAGATCGCCTGGAAGGGAATGGATACCTAATTCTTTGCGCTGTGTATCATCCATGGCAAAAATGTTGAGATCAACTGCTGGAGGCGGAGTCATCTTCTTCTTAATACCGTCAAGTCCAGCCTTGATTTGTACAGCTAACGCCAGATATGGATTACAGGAAGGGTCCGGACTTCTTAACTCTATACGCGTTGAAGCTCCTCTTTTGGCAGGAATACGGATCAATGGACTGCGGTTCCTTCCGGACCAAGCGATATAACATGGAGCCTCATAACCTGGTACCAGCCGTTTATAAGAATTAACGGTGGGATTGGTTACAGCAGTAAACCCTCTAGCATGCGCCATAATGCCAGCGATATAATGATAGGCATCCTGAGAAAGACCCATCGGCCCTTCGGGATCGTAGAAGGCGTTCTTGCCATTTTTAAATAATGATTGATTAACATGCATACCTGAGCCGTTAATACCAAAGATCGGTTTAGGCATAAATGTTGCATGTAAACTATGTCTTTGCGCAATGGTCCTGACCACAAACCTAAAAGTAACCATTTTATCTGCCATTTCCAGCGCATCAGAATATTTGAAGTCAATCTCATGCTGACCGGGAGCAACCTCATGATGAGATGCCTCAATCTCAAATCCCATCTGTTCAAGATTTAACACCATATCTCTTCTGGCATTCTCCCCCAAGTCAACTGGCGTCATATCAAAATAACCTGCTTTATCATGAGTGATGGTCGTTGCCCTACCCTCAGCATCAACATGGAACAGAAAGAATTCTAATTCCGGTCCGACGAAAACCTGGTAACCAAGTTCAGATGCCTCCGCCAAGGCTTTTTTCAGTGTATTTCTTGGACATCCATCAAAAGGACTCCCATCCGGATTATACACATCACACATCAGTCTGGCTGTACCGCCTTCAGCCGGCCGCCATGGAAAGACCACGAATGTATCGGGATCTGGTCTTAAGTACATATCCGATTCTTCAATCCTTACGAACCCTTCAATGGATGAACCATCAAACATCATTTCTCCATCCAATGCTTTTTCGAGTTGTTCGATCGGAATGGAAATGTTCTTAAGTACTCCGGAAATGTCTGTAAACTGGAGTCTAATGAATTTGACCCCTTTTTCGTACGCTTCTTTCAAAACATCTTCTTTGGTAAAAGCCACTTTGAAGCTCTCCCTTCTTTATTTAAGGTCTTTAATATGTTACATCCCTTCAGAAATATTATGGGATTTAATCCTGATTCTTATTAATAAATCGTTGCAGTACTGGATGAAGATATAACAGTTTGGAACTTGTGATGATATCCGAGAATTTATGTATATCCTGCCGGCCGAAAGTATGTGAAAAGAAAAGTTTAATCGTTGATTTCTCATCCACTGTCCTCAACTCGACTTTATCCGGATAGAATAAATAATTGTAGATCTCATCTCTCCAGGAAAGTTTAATATTCCCCGTCAATATTTGGATTACACCGAATTCTTCTACCCTGATGTCATTTATCGCGGAAAAGCCTTGATCAATGTTTTCTGCTTCAACCGCCATCTGACCTGACTTATACTTCAACTCGAGAATATGTTCAATGATGAGTCGGGCGGGCAAAGAGATATCTTCAAGTATCCGGGCGTAGGCTCTGATCTCTTTTTCCCACTGCCTCACCCGTTCAGCATGAATAGATTTGATATCTTTTAGGTTCCTGGCCTCATCCTCGATCACTCCGAAAATCCGTTCAAAACTATCTAACAGGATCTGATCTTCTATTAACAATAATATCTCCACCTTTATTTGGGCTTATCACCTATTTTAAACCAAAATCACACTTTTTCCCAGTCTTTTTACTGACTATCCATCAAATAGTTTATTTCTTTTTCGAATCCTTTCGGAAAGATTCTGAATGAGCTTTTCAATCTCCTGCGTTTCGCATTTCATTGTTTTAGCGATCTCCAACGCCCTCCAGCTACACCTTAGAGCTGCAAAATTATTTCCTTTCTTTTTGAGATTATGGGCTAAGCTGATCATGATTTCAAATTTTGGTATATCAACATCGAATTTCCGATTTTCCATCCATTTACTAAAACTCTTCTGGATATAAGTATCTTCATATTTCAGGAGATAAGTCAGTTCTTCACTGATTTCACCGACCTTCGTACCGTCACCGTAGAATTGAAAATATTTTAAGGCATTATAATAGTAACGTTTAGCATCTACATATTCTTTTTTCATTATAGCGATGACGGCAAGGCTATGGTAGCGCACGGCAAACCCAAATTCATAACCGTTATAATACTGTAAGGATAGGATGATACTCTCTTCTGCTTCATCCAATAACCTTGCATACTGCAGGATACTGCTTAAAAGAAAATAGCCTTCGCTGATCTCCGGTTTTTGCCAATGTTTGAAAAAAAGCGTAATGACACGATATTGCATCAGCAGTGCCTCTTCAAGCATATTTCGTTCCAAAAGAATGAATGCTAAGTATTGTAACGTATTTGCTAATGATGACTGATCATCGATCAGGGCAAACAGCTTACCAGCTTTGGAAAAATGATCTTTGGCAGTGATTAATTTACCCTGACTATAATAGACCTCACCTAAGTGAAGATTGATTTCTGCTTCCCCTCTGGTATAACCGTTCTCTTTACAAAGTACACCGGCCTTCAAAAAGTTGTCAATGGCCTTATCCCATTTCTGCATTCGGCCATAAACCTGACCAAGATCTGAATACAACACGGTCAGACGCAAGGGAGACGCTTCATGCGGATAAATATTGATCGCCTGTTTGTATAAACCAGCAGAGCGCATGTACTCCCCTTTAACAAAGTAAACACTTGCTAACCCTGCTTTGGCTTCTGAAATTCCCTTACTGTTTTTAAGCTCCAGACAATATTCCAGGGCCTTCTTAAAACCAGATTCTGCTTTGTCCAGTTTATTGTTACGGGTTTGTGCTGTGGCCAGTAATCTTTGGGAAAATGCAATGATGACGAGTACCCCTATTTTTTCGGCTAATCTTAAACTCTGTTCCAGATACTCCTCTGCTTTAGGTAAGTTGCCTTCGCCCAGATATTTAATACCCGTTTCTAGGTGTTCTTGCCATTCCTTTAAAGAAACATTCATGTTAACCCCCCCATGTATAATATGCTATACTGTATTTAATCGCTAAGATGAATTTTGCTCAGTGGACAATCATATGATAATATGTTAATGATTCGATGGAGGTGTATGATGGATGGGTAAAAGACGGCAATCGACCAATAATGTATGGACTACTATTGTCAAGATTCTGTTATTTGTTCTTGCTCTATATCTGGCCTACGTCATTTTAAGACCACTCCTTAGTATTCTCTTAGGTATCGGGTTCTGGGTCGTTAAAGTAATCGTCTTTGTGACAGTAGCTTTAATCGTGATACACCTTTTCTTAAAAATCATTTTTCAGGTGGATCTCTTTCAGATAATCCTCGGCAAAAGCTGGAGACGCTAAGTCGCAATAAAGTGACAATATAAATTAAACGGGTCATGTGACCCGTTTTTTGTTCATATTTAGATACTTTGGTTAATAAGAATTCCCTGAGGGGGGATTTCAAATGAAAGTCCTTATCGTCAGGCGGAAACGCCTCATCCTTTTAATTAGTATTCTATTCCTATCCCTGGTGGTTGTAGGCGCACATGATGATGTGATGCGAGTTGTTTCCAGAAACCTTAAACCGATCTACGCTGTAAAAACTGAAACCAATCATGTTGCCATTACCTTTGACATCAGTTGGGGAGAAGAGAACGTTTTGCCTATCCTTAATATTCTCAAAGAGGAAAATGTAAAAGCTACTTTTTTCCTTTCCTCTCCCTGGGCAGAGATGAAACCCGATCTAGTCAAAGCGATTGTTCAAGGTGGCCATGAGATTGGTTCGCACGGAAGAAAACACGTCGATATGAATACCCTCAGTGAAACCGAGCTAAAGAAAGAACTGGCCATGTCCCGTTCGGTATTAGAAGACCTCTCCGACCAAAAAATTACTTTGCTAAGGCCTCCTAATGGCGCTTATGACAATAAAGTCATCTCTGTAGCTAATGCGGAAGGCTACAGGGTTATTCAATGGAGTGTTGATTCCCTGGACTGGAAAAGGCCGGGTCCTGATGCTGTTATCAACTATATTATTAACGGCAGGAAAAAAAATAACGGAGCCTCTCCAGGAGATATTCTCCTCTTCCACGCCTCTGATTCAGCACCGGATACCCCAAAAGCTCTCCCTACAATCCTAAAAACCCTTAAAGCTAAGAACTTTGAAATCGTGCCTGTCGGTACTCTCTTGAAAAACGCCCAAGAAAGCTGGCCACCTGGTTCCAGCCTTTAGTGCCCTTTCCAGCTGTTAAACCCTTCACCCACCACTTCAGATACATCGGCAATAGAAACGAATGCCTCCGGGTCATGCCGATGAACAATTTCTTTGATCTGAGTCAATTGCGCGCGGTTTACAACACTGTAAACCACTTTCTTTTTGGCTTGGGAATAGGCACCTTCCGCTGCAAAATAGGTTACACCTCTTTCTAAGGTTTGAATAATGTCTGAGGCAATAATATCAGGTTTGTCAGTGACAACCATGACACTTTTAGAATAATCAAGTCCCACCTGAACAAGATCAATAACCTTAGCTGCGATAAACATATAAATCATAGCATACATTGCCATTTCCGGCTGGAAGAGTAAAGCCGCCCCTACGAAGATAATGGTATCCACGGCCAGGATAATCTGACCGACACTGAATGAAGTCTTTTTATTGAGCACAATAGCCAGTATATCTGTTCCTCCCAAAGAACCACGGGATCTAAAAATAATTCCCATACCTATTCCAGTAACTAACCCGCCAAAGACAGCTGCCAGTAATGTATCTTTGGTAATCGGTGCCATTCCGTCTGTAAATTTTAAAGCAAAAGATAAAGCCCCGACTCCGAGTATACTGAGAATCAATAATCGTTTACCAATAGCTTTATAACCTAAAATAAATAATGGAATATTAAGTATAAATACGGTCAGACCTACATCCCATTTGGCTAGATAATAAAATATGATAGCAACCCCTGTGATACCGCCATCTGCAATACGATTAGGCAGAATAAACGTATTGATACTGACGGCAACAATTAATGAACCGACAATAATACCAATTATTTGTTTGAACATGGCCCAAGGAAACTTTTTCCAAAACATTAGACCACCTCAATTCAAAGTAAACCTACATGGAATATTGTAAGCCTCCTGATACTTCAAAATGATTTCTATTTCTATAGCCTTGACAAAAGGAAGATGATCTAGTAAAGTAATTAAGCAGTTTTATTGCGCTCGTAGCTCAGGGGATAGAGTGACGGTTTCCGAGGCCGGAGGTCGCAGGTTCAAATCCTGCCGGGCGCACCATTATACTTTTAATTTTTTTCTTGTTTACTTCGTACTTTTATAGGTTAATTAAGAGCTATGTTGCAATAACAAATTACACCCTGAAAAACTTAATCTTACAATTATCTTATTATCAACCAAATATCTTGTTTGTTTAATTGCTCATGACATCCAACCTTTTTAAGGTTGGATATTTTCGTTCTACTAAACTTTTTTCTATTTTTACATTCTAACAACATTTTTTTACTTTTTCACCTTGCATTTAACTTATTTGTAGTATATTTTAATGACATTATTAAATGAGTCTTTGACTGATGACTTCCCGTATTTCATTTTCAATAATATCCGGTTCTCTCTCCCCATCAATTTCAACTACATTCTCCCCTAAATCTTTCCACTGATTGTACAATTTTATGTAATTATCGAGAACGTGCTGAAGGATATCTGTACGTTCAAATAATTCTGTCTGAAATCGACTGGACGTAATTCTCCTCAGGGATGTCTCTGGACGAACGCGAATGAAGATCGTTAAATCTGGTCTATAGGCATATTTATTGATCTCCTGAATCCAGATAGAATCATTTTTCATTCCTTGATAAGCATAAGAAGACCATAAATATCGGTCACAGATAACATAATCTCCTTTTTCCAGTGCTGGCAGGATTTTATTTTGATTGTGGTCAATTCGGTCTGCAGCGAATAGCAAGGCTAAAGAAGTATTATCAACTCCTTGCAACCTCCTACTCAGTACTTGTCGAATTAAGGTTCCGATAGGACCTTCACTGGGTTCCTTGGCTAAAATAGCCTTAATATCATGGTTGGTTTCTAGAAATAGACGCAAACGGTTTGTTTGGGTACTGATGCCAGAGCCATCTATTCCTTCAAAAACAATAAATTTTCCTTTTACATTTGACAATCATTTCAACTCCTTTTCGTCTTAATTTTAACCTTTTTTTGCTTTACGTCAAACAAAAATAACACCTTTGTCTGGGGAACAAAGGTGTTATAACGATTGAGACTAAATACCATTGGACACTTAGCCTACTTTGCTCATGACTCTGAGTTTATCGGCAAGAAGTGCAATAAATTCTGAATTAGTCGGTTTTTGTCTTTCAATATTCATTGAATAGCCAAATATTCTCTTGAGTGTCTCCATATGGCCACGTTCCCAAGCCAATTCAATCGCGTGTCTGATTCCTCTTTCCACCCTGCTTGGTGCTGTATTATACTTTTTGGCGATAGCCGGGTATAATTCCTTCGTAACAGCACCCAGTAAGGACACATCTTCGATTACCATGAGGATAGCATCACGTATGTATTGATAACCTTTGACATGAGCAGGAATTCCAAGCTGATGCATCATCGTTGTCACTTCGACACTGATATTTACTGCTCTTCCTGCCTGAGCCACTGCTGCACATGGTTGATTCATCTGAGGATTGGATACTTCGACATCTTGAGTCAGGGTTCGAATGCGTTTTCCCAATATCTCTAAATCAAATGGTTTAAGGATGAAATAATCAACACCCATTACCATAGCCTGATGTGTTAAGGTTTCATGTCCAAAAGCCGTGAGCATAATCGCTTTGGGTCTTGGAACTGATGTTCTTGAGTTAATTCTCTCTAAAACTTCCAATCCATCCAGATTCGGCATGACAAGATCCATTATTATAAGATCCGGATCATGCTTTTGAATCAGCTCCCAAGCCTCTAGGCCATTGTATGCTACTCCCACGAGTTCAAAATTGTCATCCCTTTGGATATACTCCTGTAGAATTTGACATAAATTTCTGTTGTCCTCAGCTACAATAATCTTAACCTTTTTTGACATTTTAACTTATCCCGCCTTATTATATATTTTCCGGTAGTTGTTTCCGGTGTTTTCATTATAAATCAGCAGGGATGTCGAATTCCTAAAAAATAAGTAACACCTTCCTTTTTTGGTAATATTTATTAAAGTCTGTATATTCAACGGGTTTCATAGGTTTGTATCATATTTTTCAATCGTTAAAATACCTCATTTTTATTCATTAGTGCGATAAAGTATCGAAAGAAAAGGTGAATTATTAATAATATCCGGACTTTTGTCTGGTAATGCCGAGTCATCAGTTAATTCTATAAATAAAAATACAATGGTGCAAAACCTTTGATATTATAAAATAATCTTGGTTTTGTTCCATTGTATAATCGAAATCCGGCGAAAAACGTTTAGCTTATAATGATGGCCTCTGTCGGGCAGCTGTCTGCTGCTTCCTGGGCCGAGTCTTCCAGATCCGGAGGAACCTGCTCTTTCAAAGTTGTTGCCAATCCATCATCATCCATGACAAATATCTCCGGACAAACGGAAGGACAAGCCCCACATCCTATACAAGCATCTTTTTCGACAACGGCTATCATGAAACTTTCACCTCTGATTGTGTTTTTTAGTATTCTGCCCGTACATGCCAAAGATATACAGACAATTATGGAATTATCTTGATGGAAGTAATTAAAAGTCCTCTTTCAGATTGTCCGAAGCTAATTACATAATTGACTTCCTTACGTTGATCGATCACCGATCCGGTTGTTAGCTTTAACCAGAGTTTGTCCTTATGGGCGTTATTAATATCCACTTTTTGAATGCTTAAAAAAGGGGTTTCTTTTAACTCTTTTTCCAACATTCTATGCTCAGGTAGAGCTGTTGGCGCTACCATTTCTCTGGCCAGGTCAAACTGTCTGTAATCTAATCGTTTACAATAAGTTTTAACCATAACATAGGGGTCTGTGTACGACTCTCCTCCCGCCATAGCGGATACAGAAGCAACAGGGTTCTGCCACCAAAAAATTACACCAATAAAAAAAATACTAAAAGCCATAATAAAAAAATGACGGTTTAATAACATAATTTCCCTCCTTATCCTTTTATTATATAGATAGGAGGGAAATAGTATTTTATGTCATTCTTTATTTACTCCTGAATACTTTTTTTAAAACATTAAGTACAGGCTGAGGTAACCTAATGTAATAAATCTTCATACACTCGCCTCCCATATAAAACATATTCCTGCCATAATCTATGCATTGAGACCTTATTATACAACGTGGTAATTTTTCACAGCATCTTCCAGTTGTCTGACTAGCTCTATTTCTTCAGCTGTCTTAGCGGTGAAATACAGTTTACCGACAATCGCTGTCAGCATTTTAATAACATCTTCAAAAACTAATTTGTCTTTAAGTGCTAACTTTTCACTGGTCTCAATCATGGCTATTCCAAATTGATGCCCCACCCCTTCTTTCATCATTTTTGTACAGGTTTTTCCCAGTAGTTTCATGACCAAAGCAGCTTCTTGAGGATCAAGCTGTCTCACCGCATCGATCGTCGTATTCAGGCCCTGTACTATCCTAACTCCTATGTTTGACCATTCTATCTTTTCACTCATAAAAATACCCCCTAATCAAAAATCACCTTGCATTACTATATGCTCAGGTGACTTAAGGGGTGAAAATCATATTTGAAGAACAAACAGTGAGTTACTTACCAAGCTTTGGTACTTGCAGTGATGATACCATCAGAAGTCCAAGTATAACCATGCTAACCGGATATATCTGCCAGGAAATTTTATCAATAAATAATAGAAGCAAAGCCATAAAGCCACCGGCAAAAGTGATGGGTACACCCACAAAATAATCGGAACTAGCCAGAATATTAAATCGTGCTAAACGAACTGCTCCACAGATAGCAAAGAAAGCCGAAACCCAAGAGCCCCAGAACGACCAATAGCTATCAAAGATAAATACGTAGATAAGGACAGCAGGTGCTAATCCGAATGAAACCACATCGCAAAGAGAATCCAGTTCCTTACCAAAGTCGGAATTGGCCTTGAACCTCCGTGCTACTTTACCATCAAGAGAATCCATGAGAACAGCCAGCATAATCATGGCAACTGACATCCGCAATTGATGATCAAACGCAAAGATAATAGCCATAAATCCAAATAATAAGTTGGCTAAGGTAAACAAACATGGCAAGATTCGTGCATCGAAAGATTTCATCCTTATTTCTCTCCCAACAAGTGTTTCGTGGAGTTTTTTTATTAATTTTCGTGGAGATTTTTCTCTACATAGATGTAAGTGGATAAACAATGCAATATGGTTATTATAATAAGGACAAGGGTATATGTCTATACCCACTTCAGGACCTGGTTAATGACTTTGTCTGAATTACCACGATAATAAGATAAAATGGGGAGCGATTTTAAAAATGCTTTCCCATAATATCGCTTAAGAATTCGGTCATCTAACAGAATAACCACCCCTTTATCCTCCCTCGTCCTGATCAAACGCCCAAATCCTTGCTTAAAGCGGATAATGGCTTCAGGAAGGTGTAATTCATTAAAGGCATCCAGCCCGCGGCTTTCCAGTAGTTTTGCTTTTGCTTCAAGGATCGGAGAATCGGGTGGCCAAAAAGGTAACCTCACCATAATCACACATTTTAAAGCATCCCCAGGAATATCCACTCCCTCCCAGAAACTGCTTGTCCCCAAAAGGATCTGATGATTATCTTGCATAAATGTGTGGAGAAGCTCCTCCCTGCTGCCATCTATTCCCTGGGCTAAGACTTGAAGATCTGTGCCACTCAAATTGGACTCCAGTTCATCGCGTACCAAACGCAAATAGCGATGGGAAGTAAATAAGACAAGTGTTCTCCCTGTCATGACTTCTGCTATCTGTTTGATAAATGAAGCCGTGTCGATGGCTGAACTGTATTCAGAACGGTCATCAAACGGATGGTCATTTACGACGCAGAATAGCATCTGTTCATTATAATCAAACGGAGAAGCTAATTTAATACTTTTATAATCATCCAATCCAACATCACGTGCAAAATAGGAAAATGTATCGGCCACACTCAAAGTGGCAGAAGTAAGAACAGTACTATTCTTTTCGTTGAAGATCTTCTCCTTTAAAATGCTGGCTATATCGATGAGCGTACTCTTAAGATAAATAACATGACTTCTCTCCAGATAAGTTACCCTGCTCTCACCTTCATCCTGACTTATCGTCGTCAGTCCTCCTATGATCTGTGTAAGATCATTTTTTACAAGCCCAATATCGAACTTGGCTCTCTCAAATTGACTGTTGTCTGAGGGTAAGTATGAATTTAATCTGTCAAAGGTTAAAACAAGCATTTTAAATCTGATCATCAGATTTTCAACACAAACTAAAAAAGCTGAATACCCATCTTTCCCTATTTTGGTCTTATCCAGACGGAGGTTTAGCCGACGGGATAATATATTTGCACAAAGACTGAATAACTCATTGGCTTGGACCATGATACTCTCACCGTATTCAGGAATTTTATCGAGAGCATGAATAAACTCGGACCAGTCAACCGTGGGATAAGCCAGAGCCCAAATATCCTGACTTTTTCTCAGGGTATAGACCAGACTTGAACGGCCTTGATAGATATTTCCCAGTAAGCGTGAAATATGTTCAAAGCTGAGTTCAAATCCTAACTGTTTGAAGGCTGTTTGATAAAGGTTATGGGCTTCATCAATAACCAAATCCGTGTAATCCGGTAGCGTTTTATGATTTGTCTTAATATCTGCCAATAGCAGTGAATGATTGATGACAACAAGATCGGCTTCCTCTGCCTTTTTTCTTGCCCGCAGCATAAAGCATTGTTTAGCATAACGACAATCGTTAGGTTTGCAATACGGATTATCTGCCCCATACCTCTTCCAAATCCAATTGAATTCCTTAGTGTAGGGTAATTCACCAAAATCACCGGTTAGACTTTCCCTGATCCAGAAACACATACCGGCCAGGCCTATTTGTTCACTTTTCGTTAATTGTTCTCCGCTTATCTGCTCATGGTAAAAACGGTGTAAACAAATATAATTGCCTTTACCTTTCAGCAATGAAGTTTTAAAGGTAAATGGAAGAACCTTGTGTAAAAAAGGTAGATCCTTATAGAATAGTTGCTCTTGCAGGGTGATGGTGTGGGTAGCGACAATAATTCTAGTCTTATTATTAATCGCCCACCATAAAGCCGGGATAAGATAAGCAATAGATTTTCCTGTTCCTGTTCCAGCTTCAATAAGAGTATTGGTGGATTCCTCAAAACCATCCAGGATGGTTTTGGCCATCTTCACCTGTATCCTCCGATCTTCGTAGCCGGGCAAATGTTGGGATAAGAGTCCACCGCTCTGAAAACATCTAAGAACCCAGTCAGAAGATAAAGGTAATTCTCCATGTTTCGGTTCAGCATCCAATAAGGGTGGCAATCTGTCCAAGGCCTGGGCATACCCTCCTGTCCTAATCGGTCTGTCCGGATAATATTTTGTTATTTGCTTAATCAGATATTGGAAAACGGCTTCAATGGCAAGACCTTTGGTAAATTCCTGCAATTGAGAGATTAAACCGATATCCAGACTAATTCCTTTTTGGTAACATTTGCTGAGTAACCCCCAGTAAAACCGTGTATTTTTATGAGCAGGTGAAAAAAACTTATGTTTTGGTTTTAATCCCAGTTTATGACCGATGTCCTCTGGGCCTAATTTACATGAGGTTGGGTAGAAAATTAAAAGTAGTTCAGTGATATCGAGTATATCCTTCGGATTTAGGATATCCCCCAAAAGTTTGTTAGTCAGAATAATAGTCTTAGAATCACCTACCAAGACAGTTGAATCTCCCAGGAAATCGATAATCTCCTGTTGATAGTGTTCAGAAGGAGTCCTTAATCCCTTCCCAACATCGATAGAAAAGAGGAAATACTTAGGCTTCTCACCTTCAATCACTCTTAAAGCTGAGAAATCCCACTCTTCTGGTCTATCTTCATGATTAGAAAGCGTCATTGATAGTATAACTATGGAGTCCTTCAAAGATGAAACTCCCTTCTGCCAGCACTGAATTAACCTAATAACTATATACTTCCTGAATGTAGATCTGCCCAACAACCAGGGTACTCCAACATACCATAAATTTTAACTATTATTACACCAAAAGCATAACGACCTAATACATATGTATTAGGTACTTTTTTGCGCCTGAGGCATGTCTTTAGTTTACTAAGAAATATGGTTATTTGACAACTCTTTTCATGTTATACTATGTATAGCCTATGGCTTATTAGGAGGATGAGAATGAAGCTCGTATATTTACAGACCGATTTCCCCAATGGCCGGTCACATATCTTGATGAGAAATTTAGACTCCGTTAACGCCGAATTACATCATTATATTCTGGTACTCAGCAGCAGTGGCAAGCTTTGGGTCGATGTTTTCTGGCCTTATGATGAAGAGTCAGAAATATATACTTATGGAGTTTCTGAACAACAATTCTGGCGTACCTTTCGCGAGTGGCGCCTTCAAGGTTTAATCCTTGGAGACAATGAGCGAGTTGCTGAAATACTGGCACGTAAGCACTTAAACCGCAAGAAAAAACTCAACAAGATTTAATCTTTGGTCTGGGACTTCTTTTTATCCAAGCGATAGATAAAAGCTAAAACTTCAGCCACAGCCTGATAAAGTTCCGATGGAATTTCCCGGGATAACTGTACTTGCATCAAAGCCTCAACGAGTGCTTCATTATTTTGGACAGGTATCCCTTTTTCTTGTGCAAATTCGATGATCTTTTGAGCCACTAACCCGTCACCTTTAGCCACTACCCTCGGTACACCAACTTGGTCATAGGCCAGAGCTGCAGCTTTTTTTTTGTCTTTTTTCATCCTTCAATATCAACTCCGCCCATATGTTTACCCGTCAGGAAATCAGAAAAGAATGGGACCTCTTTAAAACTTCTGACTGAAAAGCGTTCTACCGTTAATCCCATCAGCTTAAAGTTGGCAAAGACTTCTTCGTAAAGCTCTTCAACCAACGCCACCATATACTCGACATCATCATTCAGAAAACAGACGTTCATATTGTCTTCAAAAAGCATCAGATCCGCACCTACCAGTCCGAGATGAGGTGTTTCTACCTGAAGAGCTATTCGACTATGTGTGGCATCCATCTTTGCCCCTTTACGGGAACTTTCCATGGCAATATGACAAGGAAATAACTCCCCGTTTTCCTGTAGTGGTAAATGGAGTAAACAATACGCATTCTTTCTAACCCCGGATTGAATCCAGAGCTGTTGACCTGTAATCTCATCAAGCAATTGGTGTAAGGATGATTTTTCTTCTTTGGAAAGTGTATGGGCTTGCTCCTCAAGTATTTTAAGGATGTTTAGTTTAACATTATCTGACTCACTTGGTTCACCTTCGTTAGAAGTTAAGCGGTACTTGTCGTAAATCATCCTTTCATTCTCTAACCCTAAACTAGAAAAATAATCGATAAGTGGTAAATAGTTTGCTCCATTTAGCTTGGACCAATGAGGTAGAATCTGCAGCAGCGCAGATAAAAGATTCCTGATTTCAGAGTTATTACTGGAGGCTAAAGAAGCAAACCCTGTGGTTACTTTATTTTTAGCAAACTTAGTCAGAGTTTCGGAAATCTGAGGATCAAAATTTAAGCCCCGATTAACCAACACAATTATCTGATCTTTGGATAAACCATCTATTTTAGAATTATTTAAAATGTCACGACTGAGAACAATCCCATTTTCATTAGCCTCTTTGACCGCAGCCCAAAAGCGTTCCCCAGTTTGGACCTGAGCCTCAATCTTGGCTTTCATGATTTTACCGCCAAGAGCAATGACTCCTTCCTGATTGGCCTCATTGCTAATCACTTCTACCGGAAGACGTTGTCCAACTTGTAAACGGGCAAGGTCCGTCTCTGATACACGATTGAGAAAGTGTAGATTATTAATCTGCATACACTCTACTTTCCCTACTTCCTTCTGTATTAAAAGCTTTTACTACCCAAATATGGTAAACCCTTTTATAATATATATTATAATCGAAATTGCTGGAGGTTTTAATGAGTATCTTTGAAACAATCATGTTATTATGTTTTGGATCTGCCTGGCCTTTTTCCATCTATACTTCCTATACAACCCGGACCTCGAAAGGAAAAAGCCTCTTTTTTCTTATTGTATTACTTATCGGCTACTTCTCTGGAATTATGCATAAAATCTTTTATTCATTTGATTATGTCATCATCCTCTATGTCCTTAATTTATGTTTAGTTGCTATTGATACACTTCTCTATATCAGAAATAAGCGTATTGATGCTCAAAAAAATGTATGAAATCTTTCTTCAATATGAAGATTAGATATTAATATTAGCAATAAATTATTTGAGAATTAACAATTTCAGGCAAAAAAAGTTCGTCATTTCTTGTGACGAACTTTTATCGTTTACTTGAGGGGTTTATAAAATTATGAAGATTATAATTTTACTTCAATCATTTTTGCCAGATCTGGTTTTCCTCTGAAACCAACGACTTTATCGACTACTTCGCCATTTTTAAACAATAGAAGTGTTGGGATACTCATGACATCATATTTGGATGCTACTTCACCCTGTTCATCAACATTTAACTTTCCAATAATAGCTTTGCCAGCATATTCATCAGCAAGTTCTTCAACAACAGGTT
>CAYZDF010000037.1:0-31274 GCA_964477085.1 uncultured Gracilibacteraceae bacterium
CCAATTCATTTTCTAAACTAGTAAAGTCGATGGAAATCTTCTTCTTTTTTGCCTCATCGATCAGGTTGACACAGACAACAATACGGGATGTGATCTCCATCACTTGAAGAGCAAGGTTTAAGTTTCTTTCCAGGGCTGTGGCATCAAGAACAACGATGGTCACGTCTGGTTTTCCAAAACAGATAAAATCTCTGGCGATTTCTTCTTCCACTGTGTGGGCGAGAATCGAATAAGTACCGGGAAGGTCAACAAGGAGAAACGATTTATTCTTGTAACTGAACGTACCTTGTGCATTATCAACCGTTTTTCCCGGCCAATTGCCTGTATGTTGTCTCAGGCCTGTAAGAGCGTTGAATACAGTGCTTTTACCAACATTCGGGTTGCCTGCTAAAGCGATAACCATCTGATCTTCTTTGGCACTGATCCCGAAATGCTCTCTGAGTACTCTGCTGTGAGAGACATTTAATCCCATTAAAACTCCCTCCTGAATTTGTATTCTCTTTAGTTTTATTAAATTGGGTAAACATTAATCTTAGCTGCATCTTCCTTCCTTAGCGCTATTGTTGTTCCTCTAACGGTGTAAGCCGTAGGGTCACCGGATGGCCCTCTGCGGATACATTCTACAGGTGTTCCAGGGATAATGCCCAAATCCATCATTCTTCTCCTTAAAAGTCCTTCCAGATGAAGGTTTACTATCATACATGATGATCCTACTTGAACTTGAGATAAATCTGTCATTGTAGTTCCTCCTCAAAAATCTTATGTTTCCCTTGGCTAACATCGACTTAAAATAATAGGGTTAGCCGCGGCTAACTTTTTAATCATCTGAGATATATTACTGCCGGAGTAAGCATTTTGCTACAGCATTCCAAGGAAAAAACATTGGTAATAAAAGGTTTAATAGGTGTATCAAGGCAATGCAGTTTGAAATAAGATCAATAAAAAAAAACCTGCAGAAGTTGCAGGTTGCAGATCCAGGGGTATATATTGGCTGTATGTTAGATGTAATTGGAAAAATACTTCATAGTAGGAGTATCAGAATGTTTAAAGGGAGAATCTATACACAATGAACAACTAAAATCATGATCGTTATCTTTATGGAAACAGCTCCCGCAAGGGGTATGCTCCAGCTGAATGGTTGAATGGATGATGCCAAAATCCTCGTAAAGCAAATGCTGGAGCTTATGCAGGAGTTTCTGATTTTTAGCAATGTCTTTCTCAGCGACACAGACGTGGGCAGTCATCGCCAGGACTTCGGCAGAGAGACTCCAGACATGGACATCCGTTACCTCAAAAACTTCATCTAATTGTTTAAGTTCTTTTTTCAAATTTTCAATGCAGATATGGGGAGGGGTTGTTTCCAGAAAGATTTTGATACATTCCACGGTCATCAAACAGGCACTTCTTAAGATTAAGCAGGCCAGTAAGGCACTTAAGAGAGTATCAATACCATTCCAACCCGTAAAATAAATCACAATACCACCGACCAGCACTCCTACATCGGCAAGGGCATCACCTAAGAAATGGAGGAATGCACTTCGGATATTCATATTCTCCCTATTCTTCCGGAGATTGAGGACAATGAAAGTATTGATAATCAACCCCAAAATAGCGATGACGATCATCCCTTCAGCCTTTACTTCAACTGGATGAAGATAGCGATCAATGGCCTTGTAAAGGATGAATAGGGATACGAGGATGAGTGAAACATTGTTAATCAAAGCCGTAAGAATACTATGCCTGTAATAACCATATGTTTGTGAGAAAGGCGACAGCAAGTTTACCACATAGAATAATGGTGACAAGGATGATGGAAATGATCATTCTTTTTTCATTTTGGTTCCCATCGGATTTAGGTTCTATATTTTCCATACATAAGCCTCCTTAGGGCGTAGAAATATACCCTATTGTATGATGGAAAAAAGGGAACGTTGACAGTAATGATTAGGCCAAAATATTATTTATGCTTAATTTGCATATAATTATTGGTATACATGAAAAACTATTATTATGTCTTAGGAGGTGTTCTTCATGCGCCCACTACGTATTCTGTTTTTTTCCACGACCTTTGGAGCAGGTCATGTCAAAGCAGCTGAAGCTATTATTGAAGCGATTAAAGAAATAGAACCCTCCGCAGAGATCATTCATGAAGATGCCATAGAGCTAATCAATAGAGTCCTTAACACATTTATCAGAACCTCATATATCCGGGTGATCAAACGTGCGCCTAAAATGTGGGGTAAATTCTACAACAAGGCCAGAAATTGGACTTATGATTCTCTCTTTCAGAAAGTGAACAACATCGGTCAAAGGCAGCTATTAGACTATATTGTAGATCACAAACCAGATGTCATCGTTTCCACCTATCCGACCGTATCCGGTGGACTTGCTAATTTAAAGATTAAGGGTCAATTAACCATCCCTTTAGTAACTGTTATTACGGATTATACGATCCACGGACAATGGATTCATCCAGGGGTTGATCTGAATATTGTTGGCTGTAAGAAAATCTATGAAGGACTGGTAAAATGGGGGATTGATCCTAGCCGTATTCAGGTTTCAGGTATTCCTGTAAATCCGCATTTCGAATATAAGTTGGATAAAACCCAGATTCGGATGAAGATAGGGTTGTCGCCCGATCGTATCACCTTTCTGATTATGGGCGGGGCTTATGGCGTATTGGATAAAGCCCAGGCGTTATGTAGTGATATCCTGAATATAGAAAGACCTATCCAGGCAATTATTGTATGTGGGAAGGATAATAAGTTATATCATTCCATCGATGAGATTGTTACAGAAGCTCGCAATCCTGTTGTTCGGTACGGTTTTGTAGATAATATAGACGAATTGATGACAGCAGCCGATGTTATCATTACAAAAGCAGGCGGACTTACGGTATCAGAGTCACTTTCCAAACATTTGCCCATGATCATCTACAAACCAATCCCGGGACAGGAAGAGGATAATGCTCTTTATATCCAGGAGGTTGGGGCAGGGTGTATTGTGAATAATTACGAAGAATTTAAATCAATCATCCTTGAACTTATAAACCATCCGGAAAAGATACAAGAGATGAGTCAAAATGCAGCAAAAGTATATCAAAACCATTCTGCGGAGAGAGCAGCCAAGGCCATCCTCAAAATAGCAAAGCAATAAGGCATAACCTTCTCGCTTTGTAGCTAGAGTAATCTTTCACCTTAATCAGATACCTCCTGATACAGCTACTTTAGCTATGACTTCTTCTTCGTCTGTCCAGCGCTGTTGTTCATACTGATACTTATGGATCACTTTAAGCAAAGGGTCCATCTTTTCGAAAAAGACCACAATAATCTCTCCTTTTTTTGCCCATTTCAGAGCAAATTCCAGAGCATCTTCTTCATGAGGGATAATACAAATGTTTTCTGGTTTTGCTCCACCTTCAAGAGCTCCGGTTTTAAGGATGTCCGCCACCTCCAACGGTCTGCGGTCCCTCAGATCCTTATCTTCTTTGATAATTATTTGGTCAAAGGCTTCACCTGAGAGTTTCCCTACAGAACAGATATCTCCGTCGCGTCTGTCCCCGGGAACACCAATTACACCGATTAGCTTTGATGGTAATAGTGCTTTTAAACCTTCAATCGTAACACGATACCCATCATAGTTATGGCCATAATCCAGTACAACTTTTACCCCATTTAGATCAAATACATTAAAACGCCCGGGATTCATACAAGGTTCACAAGAGAAAGATCTTAAGGCTTTATGGATATTGATCACCGGTATGCCGATAGCTGTGCAGGCACTTACTGCTGCCAGACAGTTATAGACATTATGATTCAGGGTGCCGTTCAAGGTTGCTGGAATACTGTGGATATCGATGACATAATGATATTCTCTGGACTTTGCGATATAAATAGAGTCACCTTGTAAGAAGACCGCATTTCCCCCAGAGTTGATGTGATCCAACAGGTTCGGGTTTAATCGATCCAGGGAGTAAAGAATGACTTTACCCCCGGCTTTTTCTCTGGCCTTTAACGTCCAGGGGTCATCAGCGTTCAAGACACAATAGCCATCTGATTTGACAGCTTCGGTTACCAGAGACTTGACATGGAACAACTCTTCCATACTTTCAATATGGTCGACACCCAGATGATCATTGGTGAGGTTGGTAAAAACTGCGACATCCGCTCTCTCGTAGGCTAATCCGTTGCGGATGAGTCCGCCTCTGGCCGTCTCCAGAACAGCAATCTCGATCTGTCGATTATTCAGTATGCGTTTAGCACTATGATAACCGGTTGTGTCCCCTTCTTCGAGGCACTTACCATTGACAAAGATACCATGAGTACTGGTCATTCCTACAATGTAGTTAGATTGCCTGATAATATGGTTAATCATACGGGTGGTAGTAGTTTTGCCATTTGTCCCTGTCACCGAGATAATGGGGATTGTAAATTTCCGACCCGGCGGATAAATCATATCCAGGATCGGGGAGACAACATCCCTTTCAGCACCTTGGGAAGGGTTGAGATGCATTCGAATACCAGGAGTGGCATTTACTTCCACAATGGCACCAAAATGCTTGCGGATAGGTTTTGCAATGTCGGGGATAACCATATCCACCCCGGCTATATCCAGGCCGATAGTTTTGACGGCCAACTCCGCTATCTTCTTGTTACAGGGATGAATCAGATTGGTACAGTCCTTTGCCGTACCTCCGGTACTTAAATTGGAATTATTCCTTAAATAAATGGTTTGTCCCAGGGAGGGTATTGTATCAAGGTTATTTCCCTGTTCAGCGAGGACGTTGAGAACATGTTCATCGATACGGATCTTGGTCAGAGGTTTTTCATGATCGTCTCCTCTGAGGGGGTTAAGATTCTCCAGATCCAGGAGTTCTTTTATCGTATGTTTTCCGTCTCCGATAAGCCGTGCCGGAATTCTCTCTGCCACAGCCGTAACCTTACCGTTTATCACCAGGATGCGATATTCTTTTCCTGATACGAATTCCTCAACAATGACTTCGGGACTAAAAGATAAAGCCTCCTCAAAAGCTTTTTTTAGGATCTCTTCCGTTTTGATATTAATACAAACGAATTTTCCTTTATTCCCGTTTTTAGGCTTGACCACAACAGGAAAACCAATGGTATGGGCACACTTAATAGCTTCTTTCACGGATAGACAGACTTGTCCTTGCGGAACAGGGACTGAGACTTCGTCCAATAATGTTTTGGTCAGAGCTTTATCACAAGCGATATCAACAGCGATACTGCTGGTATTTTCGAAGAGGGTCGCTGAGATGTAGCGCTGATATTTGCCATAACCCAAACGAATCAATCCACTGTCCGCAACCTCACTGGTCGGAATACCTCTTTTTCTGGCTTCATTGAAGATAGCGCCGGTACTCACACCTCGGTCATAGGCTGCAGTCAATTGACATAGACGACGGTATCCTTCTTCAAAATCAACGGTTTCTTGTTGAATGAGCTTGGAAACGATATCAAAGATGAAATACCCGCAGGCTTTGCCGACAGAGGTATTCTCACAGGCAAAGACAATTTTATAGATATCATCCTGTTCATTTCGGGCTTTGCCGTATTTAACATCAGTACCAAGCATCTTCTGAACTTCCAGACATAAATGTTCCGTTACATGAGCGAGGTAAGTTCCTTCATGCAATCTGTCCAGAAATCCGCCTATATAACCTTTTGTACATTTGTGATATATAAGCCCAGGGAAATAACTGATTATTTTTTGATTGAATTCGGGAATATCTTTTGTTGGGGTATCGACAAATTTTCCAAGCTTTATTCTCATGAGGATAATATTTTGATCTAAACTATAGATGTTTGGTGATGTCAAAGCTTGGATTTCCAGTAGTTCCAAGGTTAATCACTCCATTTAATTTGCTTTTCCCCATTTATTCTTTACCAGAATAGATAAAATATATTTTACATTATGTGTATTTAGTGGAATATTATAACTAAATAGATAACGAATAATGCTGACAACATAGCCATCATTTACCTATTTTCTTATCTTATTAACAGAAGAATATTTCTTAATCAGTACTAAATAAAAAGATAGGCGGTGGTGTATTCTGGTAATAGTATTGTTTACTGAGTTACTTGTTTATTTGGAAATCATTACTATAATGACAAAGTGATTTGTGATTTTTCCGGTTTAATAGTATAGTATAAAAAACAATTCTTAGTTTAGGAGGTCTTGTATCGTTGTCTGTGTTCGATGTAGCAGCTTGGATGATCCCTTTAGACAGTGGACTTAAAAAGAAACATATTCTGAAAGTACTATCTCTTTTACCGGAAGATTGTGAGTTGGTACCCTTCGAGATTCATGAGAATAATTCTTCAGCTTATGGGTTTGCAACAACGGATGTGATAGATGAAGAGAACGGCTTAGAGACTATTTTGGAGCTTCTGGGACCTGCAGTGGAAGATTGGACGGATGAATCTTCTGATTGTACATACGCTTTGCCCGGTGGCAAGAAAGTCTATATCGGGTGTGACTTCCGGACCGTAGTTTTCGGATCAGTCCAGGAATAGATATATAACACCGCCAAAGCTGTACTAAAATTACATATTAGAAAAATGTTAGTCCTGTACAAGTGAATTGGCTTAATACAGGACTTTTTCCATACAAACAAAAACTGCCAGGGTATTAACCCAGGCAGTATCAATCCAATAAGTTCTTAAGTGTGTATTCTCCACATACCTTCTGAAGATGTCATTCCTAGCCCAGACCATGTTTGTCTAACTTCGTCATGATTGCATCGAGCTTATTTTGGTTCTGCATGATCGTATTTTGGTTATTCATAATCGTCTGTAGGTTGTCTTTGATATTTTGAAGGTCATTTAATAATTGATAATTCTGTTCTTGCATTTTTCATCACCTTTGTTTTATTGGATCATTCTAGTGATTAATCATCTCCAAGAGGACGAAAGATATTCAAGGATGTTAAAAGAAAATCTGCGAGAGAAAACTGTAGATCAGAATGATTGGCGGACTGATGATTTTATCGATCAGGTTGGTGATAATCAGAGCTAACAGGATGAAGGTGCTCATCTGTTGAATACGGTAGTAGAACTCCGTATCCTTCAGGCCGGTTAACCCAAAAAAGATATGAGAACCATCCAGAGGTGGGACGGGAAGAAGATTAAAGACCCCGAGAACAACATTGATCCAGGCAGCATAGTCGAAGATATTCATCAAAATTTCATAAATATCTCCACTTAAAATATCCGATGGAATATGAGTGGTTATTTTCATAAGAGACAGAAAGATGACCGCCAGGAAGAAATTCATGAGCGGACCAGCCAGAGAAACCAGAATATCATCTCTTTTTCTGTTGCGAAAATTATTGGGATTAACCTGAACAGGTTTAGCCCACCCAAAACCAGCCAGAATGATCATGATAAAGCCGATAATATCGATATGCACGAAAGGGTTTAAGGTCGTTCGGCCTTGTAGCCGGGGAGTATCATCTCCGAACCATACGGCAGTCTGCGCATGGGCATATTCATGAAAAGCAAAAGCTATCAATATTCCGGGAAGCAGATAAAGGGTTTCAATTAAATCAAAAGTCATAACAAACCTACCTTTTTTTGATATCAAATATAGTGTTTACAATCCATCCAACAAAAAAACATTATATCATAGTCTTAAACCTATGGCATTTGCTTGCCACATTTTTTACAAACCACTTCATATTATGGTAAACTATGTGTTGAATTGAACGATTTCGTACCTTTTAAATGACTACCGATGTACCAAACAAAAACGGTTAGGAGACTTTGCTCTTGGTGTTAAGTGTCATTATTTTTTACAAAGAAGGAGTTGAAGAGCAGGGAACCGGGTATTTTTTTTAAACCGGGGTACGCTGCACTGATTAAATGAAAATAGGGTTAATTGGTCTGCCATCTGTCGGTAAGACGTCACTTTTTAATCTTTTAACAGGTTCAGATATTGAGGTTAGCGGTTTTTCCAAAGGGAAAATTGAAGCTAATATGGGTATTGCCAAGATTCCGGATGAGCGAATTGATTTTCTGGCTGAGATGTATAAGCCTAAGAAGACTACCTTTGCCACCATTGAAGTAATCGATGTACCCGGGCTTGTCCGGGGATCGAGTACCGGGAAGGGTGTAGGCAATCAATTCCTGGATAATATTCGAAAAGTAGATGCCCTTATTCACGTTTTACGTGCCTTTGAAGACCCCGGTGTGATCCATGACGAAGGCAGTATCGATCCGATGAGAGATATCGAAACCATCAATCTGGAGCTCCTCTTTGCCGATCTGGCGATCATCGAGAACCGGATTCAACGTATCCAGACTTCGAAGAAAGTAACCAAAGAAAACCTGGAAGAACTGGAAGTCTTGAAGAAATGCAAGGAAGGTTTGGATAGTGGACTTCTCATTCATAATCTGGATTTGAGTGAGGAAGAAAACGAATTGTTAAAGACGTTTTCTTTCCTGTCAGAAAAACCCATGATTCTGGTTGTGAACATGGATGAAAACCAATTTATGAATAAAGATTACCCTTCTAAACAGGCGTTACTTGAATTTTCTCAGAGTGTCAACACACCAGTGATCGAACTATGCATCAAAACGGAGTTGGAGATCAACCAACTCGATCCGGAAGATCGTAAGATTTTCATGGAAGATCTGGGGATTACAGAGTCAGGGATAGATAAGCTTTCGACGACTGCTTACGATCATTTAGGGTTGATTTCTTTCCTGACAGCCGGACAGGATGAGGTCAGAGCCTGGCCGATCCGAAAGAATACCACAGCACGGAAAGCTGCCGGAAAGATTCACTCCGATATTGAAAAAGGTTTTATCCGTGCCGAAGTATGCAAATTCCGTCATCTTAAAGAATACGGTTCTATGAACAAGGCTAAAGAGAAAGGCCTTGTCACCTTGGAAGGTAAAGAGTACATCGTGGAAGACGGAGATATTATTAACTTTAGGTTTAATGTCTGATTTATCTATAATCACAATGAATAACTGTCAGAGGTTTAATCAATTCTTACAGCCGATTCTTTCCCCCATCAGGATACTTGTTTCTAACCCTTGAGACGTATTCGCAAGGATGTCATCGTCAATCTGTACCGTGTCTTTTTTTAACAACATAATGGTTGTGGAACCACCGAATTTAAAATACCCTTTCTCCGCACCTTTCTTGACATAGCTTTCGGCAGCATACGTCTGGATAATGGAACCGACACAGGTGGCACCCACTTCCACAAGTACCATATCGTCAAAATGATCGGACTTAAAGAGCGTCAGTTCTCGTTTGTTTTCACAATATAATTTGGTAATCTTCTTCAAGGCAATGGGACTGACCGAATAATAGTGGCCATTGATCTTTCTAGGTTTAGAAGGGATACCGCTGTCCGAAAAATGAAAGCGGTGATAATCACTGGGACATAGTCGGACGATGATACAGATGCCTTTATCATAGCTGCAAGCAAGTTCTTGATCTTGCAGGAGATCAGACAACGAATAGGAATAACCTTTGACTTGTATCAGGTTATCCGCATCGATGTTCTCCCAAGCCAAAATTTTGCCATCAGCCGGCGAAACGAGGATATGAGGATCATCCTCAATAGGCCTGGCTTCCGATTTTAATTCTCTGGTAAAGAAATCATTAAACGTACCATAGGAGTGAATATCCTCCTTTTTGGCTTCCAGCATATTGATATGCATGCTGGTGATAAAACCCTCGATCTTTCTGTGGCTTAGAGGCAGGTCTTGCAGCCAGCCGTAAAAGGATGAAAAGAGTTTTCTTTTCAGAAAGGATTCCAGCAAGAACGGGCCAGTTTTGGACTCATAGACCCACTTAAGGTATTTGTCCCCAAAGATTAACTCTTCTTTTATTTCTCTGGTTTTTCTGTCCATATATCGGATTGTCATTGAGCTGACCCCCATGAAAAGAATCAAGACGGCATGATTGAATTTATGACTTACTGATCTGTAGATTAGTATACCATATTTCGTGCCGTTATTAGACTATCCCTAAGGGGGCAGAGATGAAACGGATCAATCTTGACGTCATCAAGGACGCCTTCTGGAAAAAGGGTATCAGGCGAGATTTATAGATCGTCTAAAGCCGGAATATCACTTTATTCGTCTTAAGTTTTTTGAACATGAATTGAGTTAAAATTCTAATTGCTCAAAAGTATACTTAAAAATGCCCGTATGCTAATAGATCACATTATAAGTCCTGTAGGAGTTAGCTTTTCTTTCCTACAGGACTTTTTTGGGGATGGATATCTGCTATTCAGGTAAATTGACAATCTTATAGGGATTATTCATCATCATTTCTGACTTGACTATGGAGAATTTCTTCTGAGCTTAATTCACGATTATGTTTGAATTTGACTTGGGAGATTACCTTCTTTACACCCCGGGCTTTTGAGGCATCTTCTATCGCAGCTTTGACTTCTTCTTTATTATCTGTTTCACCGACCAGAAAAACGTTACCATGAGAGCTTTTGGCCCCAATATGTTTCATATCCACTCTTGGATCAGCATTAAGCTCTTCTGATACTTCAAACTCTACTCCTCGGTCTGTAATGGGCCCATCGGTAGACATTGTCAGATTATTAACCAGGTGACTGACATTGGAAACGTTTTTGACGATTCGATCCAGTCTTTCTTTATCTGCCAGGGTATCGACTACACCCACTAACTGTACTTCACCTTCTATGACATCAATATTGACATCATAGAGCTCGCTTAATTCAAAATCTCTTTCGATAGCATCCTCAACACGCCTTTTAAGTTCCTCATCCTTGGAATGAGCATCTCCAACCATTCTTCTCATTTGTTTCTCTTTGGAATTAGTCATATGGCTTACTCCTTTTTAGGCATATTTGTTTATTTAGTATCCCCACAGATATCTGAGACTATTTATTTGAAAAAATCTTTTTGCACATCTGTCAAACCAGTCGTAAAAAGGGACTACGACAGCGAGACCAAATGCTGATCTCTCTCATATCATAAACAGAGGGGGGAAGTATATGGGAAATATGAGAAAGAGTCCGATGGATCATAACCATGGCAGTGTTACACATACATCGTGTGACGATAACCATTCCCATCAATGTTTGGATGTTTCGGGTCCTGCGATACCTGCGGGAGAAAGTCACGTTCATTATTCAGAAGGCTTTGTTGTCTATGAATACGGGCATGCTCATTATTATCAGGCGACATCGGGTCCTTCTATCCCGACGGCCAATGGTTCACATGTTCATTACTGGGATTTTTACACCACTGTCAATGACGGTCACAGACACCGTACCAAAGGATTGGATATGCCAGCACCAGGGATTTGACCCCCTTATCCAATCTACTTCTTACAGCCTCAATGAAGGGCAATAAAGAGCAAGTTACATCCTACTTATTAGAATAATCGCCTGAAAACTATCTAACTCAATACAGCAACCACAACCGTTACTTGAGTTTTATCATGCCGATAAAACTCAAGTTTTTATCTTTAGAGGTGGAAGGTATTCCCATATATAAAGCGAATTAGAATGTATTGTCTATTATATAAAGATTGTCTTATTTATTAAGATCAAAGAACTGCACACAGCAAGACATTGGTGCTTAGAGATTCTCATAATATTTGGGGGGTAAGAAACTAACAGGTCTAAAAAAGGAGGACACATTTTGAAAAAGACAACGGCCCTTTTTCTTAGCATTCTATTAGTGTTAACTTACTTAAGTTTTATTGATCAAGATCATGTCGTATCTTCCAACACGGATATCAGTAAAATCTCTATCCCGATGATTCAAGAGAAAAGCCAAGGGGTTACCGAATACGCTTATAGGTCAGAGAGTAAAGGAAAACAGAACCTACCCATAGCTTTTGAACATAAAGTCTGGGTTAAAGACCATCAAGCAAGGATAGAAGTACGGGCGTCAAACCCTCAATCTCCTTCGGATACTCTGGGTATGTTAGTGGATGAGGATTCCGGACAAGTCATTATGTATAACATCAAAAGTCCTCGTCAACAGGGTTCAGCTTCAAGCACAATAGCCGTAGGACGACTGGAAGATATCCGCAAGCAAACCTTTCTAAGTGTAATTGATAATTTGCAACCCGATGAAACAAAGATCCTTGGCTTGGAAAGAATCTTCAACCGACAATGCCTTGTGCTTCAACATAAAGACAAAAAAATATTCATTGACCCCCAGAATTTTGTTCCTGTGCGTGAAGAGGATAAACGGATGATCACTGACTACCTGGATGTCCGGGTGGGCCCCGGTTCGGTTGAGGCCAAGGAATTAGAGATGCCTGATAACGCTACCTTGGTGAGTGAGGCGCAAGAACCGCCACCTAAAATACCGGATTTTCCTAATGTCAGTGCTCCTTATTCCAAATACAAAGCATTAACGAAAGAACAGTTGGATGATTATCTGAATGATAAAAAGATTACTCCCCTCGCTGTTCGAAATATTGGCTTGTTGACCATCGTCCTCTGTGAAACCGATACGGAGAGGGTGACTTATTGTTTAACTGCGAATCCAGATGGCAAGATCGAAGAATCCCAGGGTGCGAGCAGCAACAACTCCGATATTGTTCCTGTATCCATCAAGAGTGGGGGAGGTTATTCTCAGGACATCGGAACATATAGTTATATTGCGGTTATTTTCAATGATGTCCATATTCAAAATGAAGCTGCAACTATCGAAATAATCCAGCTAGGCAAGGTCATCATAACTGAAGCGCTTAATAAACAAAAAGGAGTAATTATCCCTGGTCAGTTAAAAATAATGGGAGAAGATAAGACTAACGTCATTATCCGAAGTCAGGATGGAAAAGAATTATATAACTCGGAAGAGAGTATCAAGAAACCCATGGAGTAAAGAAGAGTATCAAAAAAACCATGAGCAAATTACAATGTCTAACTGGAACTAAACTGTTTATGTCCTTGATACTGCTTAAGAAGCATGTGTCCATATAGATACATGCTTCCTCTTATTTACTTCCAAAATCAAATTAAATTCCAAAAACTTAAATCCCGAAACTCAACTAAAATAAATTGTATAATGCTATTCAGTGGAGTATGGTGATGGTTTTCGTATCTTCATCAATACTGATATACCCATGCTCTTTGAGATTGGTCAGCCAGGTGGAGATCTGTTCGATGGAATCGAGAAGATGATTCTTGAAATCTATCTCTGAACCAGCAAGATTAAGAATGGAATAAACACCGGCTTCAGGAGCAGTTAAGGTCTTACTGAAAATCATGTTTCTAAGAATCATTTCATCATTTCCGCGTGTATTCTGAATGTGGTATTTCATCATGTTAAGCTCTCCTTTAAAGTGATTTAATATGAAGGATTACGTAGTCAGTTTAGTATTTGAAATAATCGGGCATTTATTCCACTGCAATCTTAATTGATGTCTTTGCCTAACGAGGGGAAGTCTAGTAAAATAAGAAAAATACATGATATACCAAACACTAATAGCTTACTGAGAAAGGGAAAACATGAAGTCGTATCAAACCTATCCGGTTCAAAATGAACACCAGGGCCTGACTGTCGAAGAATACCTGAAAAGAGTACTCCAGTATTCCGGCCGCAAACTTCAAAAACTCACCAGGCATAAGGGCATTCTGCTTAATAAGAAAACGGTCTTTCTTCAGAAGAAGGTAAAAACAGGAGATATTCTCAGTGTCTTAATACAGGAAGATCTGTCTTATGGTGTTTTACCTGAAGAGGGTATAGTCGATATCTTGTATGAGGATGCTCATATTATCGTGTTAAACAAGCCTGCGAAAATGCTGGTTCATCCTGCCGGTCAGACAACCCACGGGACATTGGCAAACTATCTGGCCTATTACTTTCATCAGAAAAGGGAGATATTTACGATCCGCCCCTTGCATCGTCTTGACAGGGATACATCAGGATGTGTGGTGTTTGCCAAAGACAGCCAGACGCAGTCACTTTTGGAACAACAATTACAGCAAGGATCTTTAAAACGTCTCTACTATGCACTGGTAGAGGGTCATGTTGAACCTCAGGAAGAAACTATTGACCTCCCTCTGGGAGTCCATCCCAAGATGCCTAATCGCCGTATCGTCAGCCAGGAGGGAGAGAGAGCTGTCACTCATTATCGAACGATAAGCATGGATAAGATTACAAGCATGGATAAGATCTCATTGTTAGAACTGAATCTGGAGACGGGCCGAACGCACCAGATACGGGTTCATCTGGCTTATATCGGTCATCCAGTACTCGGTGATACCATGTACGGAAGACGCTCTCCCCTTATCTCGCGCCAAGCACTTCATGCCCATACCATTATGTTTACGCACCCGCACACAGGAGCACCCATTACGGTCAGTGCTCCTGTATCCGAAGATTTTAAGAATATTATCGGTTAATACTGCATCCTATGTTTAACACTTTCTTTACAGTTTCATATTTTATCCAGAATGGGATGTTTTTCGTTAATTTATATTAAAAACCTAGGTTATGTGTTATATTATCTAGAGACCGTTATTGATTTCTAAATCATTTAGATCATAGTTGCAGCCTAGAAAGGAGGGATTGTTTTGAAGATCTCTACTAAAGGGCGATATGGGCTTAGGGCTGTTCTGGATATCGCACTTAATGAACATCTGGGGCCTGTTACAATTCATAGTATTGCCAAACGACAGGAAATATCCGAGCGTTATTTGGAACAGCTTCTAATCTCTCTGAAGCAGAATGGGCTGATTAAAAGTATCCGTGGCTTTCAGGGCGGGTATATCCTGAATAAAGAACCCCAGGGTATCACAGTAGCCGATATCGTCACGGCCTTAGAGGGACCCATTTTGCTTGTTGAATGTGTAAACGATGCTAAACCAGGTTCCTGCTCCCGCGTTGAATTTTGTGTCACGAGGAAAGTCTGGCAAGATCTACAAAGCTCAATCACCGAACTCTTAAGCTCTTATAGCCTGGAGGATCTTTTGATCGAGACCAAAAAAAATCAGGAAGAGGGTCATCATTACTGTATTTAAGACATAACGTCAAACAACATGTGTATAGAGGTAGGACTTCAATGGATTATCGTGAAAAACTGGAGTCATTGAAAAAAGACTTAAAAGAGATGGGTAAAGTATTAGTCGCCTTTTCCGGAGGCGTAGACAGTACATTTCTTTTGAAAATGGCTCAGGTAGTTCTCGGAGAACAGGTTGTCGCGGTGACCGCTCAGTCTTCTATTTTCCCTAAGAGAGAAATAAGAGAGGCACGTTTGTTTTGTGAGGAGCAGGGGATAAGCTCCTTGACTTTGAAGTGCAGTGAACTTGAAGAGCCGGAGTTTATCCTAAACCCCTTAAACAGGTGTTATCTGTGTAAGAAGCGTCTGTTTTCAGATATAGTGGAGATTGCCAAAACTCGTGGCGTTTCTCACATTCTCGAAGGATCAAATCTTGATGATTTGGATGATTATCGTCCTGGGAGGGAAGCTTTAAAGGAACTGAATATCAAAAGCCCTCTGCTCAAAGCTCGGTTAACAAAGCAAGAGATCCGTCTTCTCTCTCAGGAATTAGATCTCCCGACCTGGGATAAGCCATCTTTTGCTTGTCTCGTTTCCAGGATCCCCTATGGGGAAATAATCACGCAAGAGAAGTTAAACATGATCGAATCAGCAGAGCAATTCCTTCTGGATCATGGCTTTAAACAGGTGCGCGTCCGACACCATGGAGAAGTTGCCAGAATAGAGGTCTCTCCCGAGGACATTAACCGCATCATTGAACCGCACTTGGCCCAGAAGATTTATAAGTTTTTCGTGGATATTGGTTTTTTCTACACCGCTCTAGATATAAAAGGGTACAGAACTGGAAGTATGAATGAAAAGAAAGTGGACTGCGTATAGAGGAGGAACTAAAAATGCCAATTAAGATTCCTGATTTTTTACCGGCTAAGAACATTCTTGAGAATGAGAATATATTTATCATGGGCGAAAATAGGGCGTTGCAGCAGGATATTCGTCCGCTGAAAATTGCTTTATTAAATTTGATGCCCACTAAAATTGCTACCGAGACCCAATATTTACGCCTCCTCAGTAATTCACCGCTGCAGATCGAGATTACATTGCTGCATACGAAGACTCATAAGTCTTTAAATACACCAGGTGAGCATCTGACCAGGTTTTATAGTACATTTGAAGAAGTTAAAGACCAGAAATTTGACGGGTTGATTATTACTGGAGCACCGGTAGAGAATATGGACTTTCATGAAGTCGATTACTGGGAAGAACTCAGTCAGATTATGGAATGGAGTCTGACCAATGTTTATTCCACGATGCATGGTTGCTGGGGTGCTCAGGCTGCACTCTACTACCATTACGGCATACCCAAATATCCTTTGACCTCGAAGAAATTTGGGATCTTTAGTCATCATCTTATTAACAAAAATAACAACCAATTTTTACGAGGGTTTGATGATGTTTTCTGTGTTCCTCATTCCCGACATACTGAAATAAGGCAAGAAGATATTGACAAACATGATGACCTGGAAGTGTTAGCAGTTTCACCCACCGCAGGTGTCTATTTAGTGGCAAGGAAAGATGGCAGACAGGTTTTTGTGACAGGACATCCGGAATATGATCCGCTGACTTTAAAGACTGAATATGAAAGGGATATCAATAAAGGGCTGGAGATAGCCGTACCTAAGAATTATTTTCCAAATGATGATCCTCAGAAAGATCCTTATGTCATGTGGAGAGGTCATGCTAATCTCCTCTTTATGAATTGGCTCAATTACTATGTATATCAAGAGACTCCCTATGATCTCAGTCAGTTAAATGAACCCTAATAGCAATGATTAAATAGCCATAAACAGAGGTGATCATTCGAATTGTCAATCGTAACCGATTAGGTTATGATATAAGGTAGAGATATCCTTATTGGATTCAGGCTTATGAGCCTAAAACTTTAAAAGGAGATTGAGATTATGCCAAATGTTCAAATTGATATGTTCGAAGGTCGGACTATTGACCAAAAAAGAATGCTGGTTGAGAAAGTAACCAAAGCGATCGTAGAGTCGATCGATACTAAACCAGAAAACGTCAAGATCGTGATTCGGGATATGCCACGTGAAAACAGTGCCACTGCCGGGATACTGGCTATCGACAAAAAATAGCAGAAGATATTCTATAGCCACAGAATAAATACCATACCGTTATAAGGGAATACTCTCTTGTAGCGGTATTTTATATTTTTAGTCTATTTGTTTTTTATCTTTGTTTTTTATTATATCTATTATCCAGCAAAATCTATTGACAAAATTCGTACACTCTTTTATGCTTTAGCTAAAGACTACTAAATCTATAGGGATTAGGGATATATTTTTTAGGAGGAACTATCATGACAAGAATTTATAATAGCCTTACGGATCTTATTGGAGGAACCCCCCTGGTCCGGTTAAACAAACTCACTGAAGGATTGCATGCTCAAGTCGTAGCAAAGGTCGAATCATTTAATCCAGGCGGAAGTATCAAAGACCGTATCAGTTTTAACATGATTAAAGATGCCGAGGAAAAAGGATTGATCAATCAGGATACCGTGATCATCGAGCCTACCAGCGGTAATACAGGTATTGGGCTTGCGTTTGTTGCAGCAGCAAGAGGTTACAGACTTATTTTGACCATGCCAGAGACCATGAGTATGGAAAGACGTAATCTTCTGAAAGCCTATGGTGCTGAACTCGTCTTAACACCTGGACAAGAAGGAATGAAGGGAGCGATTAATAAAGCGCTGGAACTAGCGAAAGAAATTCCGAACTCTTTTATACCCCAACAGTTTGAAAACCCCGCCAATCCTGAAATCCATCGTCGTACAACTGCCGAAGAGATTTGGGCAGATACAGATGGTCAAGTGGATATTCTCGTTGGCGGGGTCGGAACAGGGGGTACGATTACCGGGATAGGCGAAGTAATTAAATTCCGTAAAGCGGATTTTAAAGTCATCGCCGTTGAACCTCATGATTCTCCGGTGCTTTCTGGAGGGAATCCTAGTCCCCACAAGATTCAGGGAATAGGGGCTGGCTTCATACCGAAAGTCCTTAATACTAAAATCATTGATGAGATCATTCAAGTGACGAATGAACAAGCTTTAGAGACTGGAAGAGAAATTGTAAAAAAAGAAGGTATGCTTGTCGGTATCTCATCTGGTGCAGCAGTTTACGCTGCTTTAGAGATCGCTAAACGTCCTGAGAATAAAGGGAAACTCATCGTTGTGGTGTTGCCGGATACCGGTGAGAGATATCTAAGCACAGCTCTTTTTCAAGAAAGCTAAAAAACATTAAAGCATTTAGTTTAAGCGGGAAAGTGTTAGAATCATATCCATTGATTATTATTTTGATTCAAAAGTATCAATCCATTGTTTAAACTAAGAGATGTAATTAAGAAAGGGAGTTTCGCATGAGCAAAGAGAATTGGAAATTTGATACCCTGCAGGTACATGCTGGCCAAGTACCTGATCCTTCGACAGGTTCCAGAGCTGTACCGATCTATCAGACCACATCGTATGTCTTTAATGGGACTGAACATGCCGCCAATCTTTTTGGACTAAAGGAATTTGGCAATATCTACACCAGGATCATGAATCCTACAACTGATGTTCTGGAACAACGCATTGCCGTTTTAGAAGGCGGAGTGGGAGCGCTTGCAGTAGCCTCAGGTTCAGCAGCAATAACTTATGCAATACTCAATATCGCAGGTACGGGTGATGAGATCGCAGCGGCAAGTACTTTGTACGGCGGCACCTATAATTTATTTGCAATCACTTTACCAAAGCTCGGAATAAAGACACATTTTGTTAATCCCGATGAACCAGAAAATTTCCATAGAGCTATCAATGACAAAACAAAAGCAATCTATATTGAATCCATCGGTAACCCGGGGATTAACCTCATTGATATTGAAGCAGTAGCAAAAATTGCTCATAAAAATGGATTGCCTTTAATCATTGATAATACCTTTGCGACCCCTTACCTTTTGAAGCCTATTGAATACGGCGCGGACATCGTCGTTCACTCGGCAACCAAGTTTATCGGTGGGCATGGCACTTCCATCGGAGGTTTGATTATCGATGCAGGGAAGTTCGATTGGACAGCAAGCGGGCGCTTCCCTGGCTTTACCGAGCCTGACCCAAGTTATAGTGGGCTTATTTATTCACAGGCATTTGGACCTTTAGCTTATATCTTAAAAGCCCGGGTACAATTGCTGAGAGATACCGGAGCAGCTTTAAGTCCCCAGAATGCATTTCTCTTCCTGCAAGGGTTAGAAACTCTTTCACTTCGAGTCAGACAACATGTCAGCAATGCCCGGCAAGTGGTTGATTTTCTTAAAGGACACCCGGCTGTTTCTTGGGTCAATTACCCTGAGTTGGCCGACAATAGATATCATGAACTCTCCAAAAAATATTTTCCCAAAGGCCCAGGCTCGATCTTTACTTTTGGAATTAAAGGCGGGGTAGAGGCAGGTAAACAATTTATTGACCAGCTTGAACTATTCTCTTTGCTTGCCAATGTCGCAGATGCTAAATCCCTGGTAATCCATCCGGCGAGTACTACCCATGCTCAGCTAACAGAACAAGATCAGCTGGCTGCCGGTGTTACTCCCGATCTTGTCAGACTTTCGATTGGCATAGAAGATGTTGATGATATCATAGCAGATCTGGAACAGGCATTGGCGAAAATAATATAACTATCAGTTTAATTAAAATAAAAATTGACTCCACCCTTAGGGTGGAGTTTATAATTATTTTGGAAGGTGGGATAACGGTGAAAAACAATATAACAATCAGCGATTTTGTGAAATTAACCGGAAGTACATTCAAAAAAACCATTAATCATAATTGTTGGGGCATGATATGATAAATATAATCCATTACGGAGCTGACGCTATATGTTTGAAAAATTGGCTTTAGCAAAAATTCAAGAAGCCATTAGGAACGGCGAATTTGATAACCTTCCTTTGGGAAAACCGGTTAATCTGGATTACTGGGCTAGTCTTCCGGCGGATATACGTGCCGGATATATGGTGTTAATAAACTCGGGATACGCACCGGAAGAAGTGCATTTATTGAAGGAGATCGGAGAATTGCGCGAGCAATTAGCCGGGAGCATTAGCCAAGATGATAAAACAGTCATGATTAAAAAGCTCAGAGAGACCGAATTAAAATATAATTTATTGAAAGAACAAAGAAACCGAAAAAGATAAACTTTCTGATTATCGTTGGTAACTTAAGCCCCATGCATCGGGGCTTTTTTGCTTGCCATTTTTATCTATCATATTAAAAAGATTATTGACAGTACAAACGTGCTTCGACAAATTATGCTTTAATCAATTGATAGCTTATGTAAAAGGGATTTATTATAAATAGCAGATATTAACAATTTTGCAGACAGGCAAAAAATCGGTTATTAATGTAAATAATATACAAATATAAAAAATTATGTCAAAAGTATTGCGACAGTATTATTTATGAGTATGATAATTGTACAAACATGTTCAATAATTGAAGAAAATTAATTTTATCATGGAGGTGTATCAAAAGGTGTATCAAATGGACAAGCATGTCTTGGAAAAGATGGATGGCAGCATGAGAAGACTTCTGAACACAGACGAGAAAGAAATCCGCAAAAAGCTTACTCAATATAATCAAAAAATCTCTAGAGCTAATTTGAAACTTGAAAAGGCAGTCAAAGCCTTACCGCTTACAACTAACAAAGCAGCCAGACAAGATTTTATCAAACAATATCTTGAAAAGCACCCGATTCCACGACCTCACAGGGATATCTTGGTACTAGAAAAAGAGAAAAGAGTTATTAGGATAAAAGCTGTGATCCGCTACACCGGGAACAGGGATGATCTCGAAAGCCTTGGTATTAAGGTTCGTTCACAGGCCCAGGATATTTTCACAATTTCGGGTACGAAAAGCCAGCTGGTCAACCTAGTAAACCAGCCTGCTTGCCAGAGCCTCCGTACCCCGCGGGTTCTTTACCCTACAGTGGAGCATGCCAGTGCGCAGGCTGAAATAGCTGATGTACATGACCCTAGACCTTTGAATCCAACCGGCTTTAGAGGCAACGGCGTACTGATCGGGATTATTGATTCTCCGCTGGACGTAATCCATCATGGTTTCAGGGACCCTGCCGGAGCCGCTCATGATTCAAGGGTATTATATTACTGGGCGCAGAGCACGCACACGCAAGTCGGGGGAGTGATCACAACACAGGCAAATCCTCCTGGTAATACTCCTGAACAGTTTACGAACAATTCTCCTGCAGGCACCTGTCCTAACTTTGTTGGGTTGAATTACGGGCGGATATACACAAATGATTATATCAATACTGCCCTCGGTTTGGCTGATCCGTATGGAACCGCCAATAACCAGATATGCTGCGAACCGACTAAAACGAATGAACATGGCACTCACTGTGCCGGAATCGCCGCTGGAAACGGTCATGTAAATAACTGGGCAAGCACTCCGACCCATGTTGGCGCTGCTCCGGAGGCTACCATCATTCATGTTCGGTTACAGAGACTTTCAGGGAGTCTGGATACAGGAGCCACTTTTGAGGATGCCATGTTAGAAGGAATAGATTTTTGTCTGAGGGCTGCACAGTTTCACAATATGCCTATTGTCATAACAGTAAGCCAGGGTTCCAGTTTTGGTCCTCATAACGGACAAAGCGATTTTGATCTTGCCCGTGATAACTTTCTTAATTCCTTTGAAAATAGGTCAATCGTATATGCAGCCGGCAATGACAACGATACCGATGGATATCGTCACGGAAGTATTGCACCGGGGAATGCAACCGATTCTTTCACAATGACCGTGTACATGTCACCGGGAAGCTGGCTGGATATTTGGAATTTTGGCCCGGAACTGGATTATCGCATTTCCTTTGGTGGAAGTGACAGCGGTTGGCGAACTTCCGGACAGGATTACGCCGGTAATGTTGGCGGCCGGTCAGTCGAAGCTGACCGCGATATTGAATCAAGCGGCAATATGAGAGGAATCCGGATATATGTAGCTAACTCCCATTTCAATGATGTTTACACTATTGAACTGCGTAATCCGCATGCTTCAGATACTGCCAATTATTATGCATGGGCCGGGCTTCAGGGCTGGTGGTCGAATCTTAGCGGGTCGACGGTCAATGAATTGACCATGGGAGATACGGGGTGTGGAAAATCTATTCTCACTGTAGGTGCTTGTGACAAGATAATACCCTCAAACCCGGCTCTTGGCGAACAGGCTACTACCTACAGTGGAGCAGGACCTACAGTGGACGGAAGGGTTAAACCGGAAATCGTAGCTGTCGGAGGAACCAGCACAAATAATATTACGTCTGCCGCCTCAGATCAGAACAGCGGTTACACCACCATGCATGGAACAAGTATGGCGACACCACTCGTTGCCGGCGCCATAGCCCTTCTTTTTGAGGAATACGGAAGCGCGCCTCCTATAGGGCTTGGAATCAATTTGGATCAGGATACCATAAAAGCATTGCTGACACAGCATACTAACCGAGTAAATCTGTTTCTGGATCCGTCTCAACCAGGGTATGTTGCAGAACACCGAAACAGGTATGGTTATGGACGTTTGCGTATGATTGGAGCTATTGACCACATGCTTCCCCCTGTCGATACGGATATATGGATTCGCACTGCAGATGACGATTTCGGAAGCGAGCCATATATCGGTGATTGTTATTGGGGTGCCCCTGATATTAGAGTCTGCCATGCAGGAACTAATAACGAAACCACAAATATCACATGGGGTACGACCTATGATGTAAAGATTACTGTTCGGAACCTTGGTGCTTCGGATGCGGTGGATGCCACATTAAAGATAAAGTATACCCGACCGTTTGCTGCACCTAACGATTGGTTTGAAGCTGAAGATGCAGGTAATAACAAACTGATCCGAACCATAACAGTACCGGCAATGGATTCAGTAGAAACAGTATTCCAGTGGAGACCGGAACAATCAGAACTCTCTGCACCTTCCGGTACGACTCATTTCTGTATGCTGGCAGAAGTAGACCATGCGACAGATCCTTTGGTATACCCCGCTCCTACTAGTTCCGGCGGTACTGCCTGGGATACAAATATCAGAGGTGTCAATAATGTTGCTTTAAGAAATCTTCATATTGAATGATAAGGGGGTATTGTGATGACAACTACCTATAAGTGGAACGGCAACTATGTTTTTCATGTTAGCGGAAGCGATTTGCATGAAGATACATTAAAGGTTAAATCAAGTTACAGCAAGCAGGAGCATAATCTCTCGCTTGTCCTGCCAACCCTATGTATCACCTATGCTGATGCAAAATTCCAAAACAGCATCGGGGGTAAGCAGTTGAATTATCCCGCATCGAGTGCTTATGGCCCTAAATATTTCGAACCGCCGGTCGAAATAGTAGGTGAAGCAAAAATCGAAAAATATACATATATCCGTGGGGCCAGACGTGTGATTATCAGCTCAAAGGATACCATCATTGAGTTTCCCTCTTGGAAGGAGCTTGTGATTCCAAGGCTGAGAATCGACAAGAAGGAGAAAACAGAAGTAGTCATTAAGGTTCCTGAAACCAATATTAATATTGACAATCCTTTAAAAATCACTGCCAGACAGTATGCTGACGGTCGGTCCGTCGGTGGAGTCCGGCTGGAGAAGAGGCATCCCGAATGGAAGCCGATTCAGAAAAAAGAGGTATATGATCTTTGGCTGCGTGTGCTTGATGGCTTAACTCATCAACCCATAAGAAAAGCTAGGGTCGATATCAGCTGCTGGGATCCAACTATGATAACCCCTTATGGAACAGGAGGTTTTCGACTAGACACCCATTCATATACGGATTCTCATGGCTATATAAAACTAACTGAGCGCCCAAGTGGCAGGCTTGAAGCTTATGTTGTCAAAATTCAGGGAAGGCGGAGTGTTGCGAGATGCATAAGGCCACTGACCGGTCAGGTTGTACGAATGCATATGATGACATGGCCCCTGGAAATGGATACTATGGAATATATTATTCAGAAGAATACCTCGATAGAAGAATTAATCACATTGACTGGGCATACCCTTGAGGATTTCCTGAAGGCCAACCATATTCATGACCTGTCCGGTCTGAGACCAGGTACAAAGGTGAACCTGCCTTGTTATTCGGGGATTTACTTTCTGGAGTCGTGGGACACAATCGATTGGGTTTCCAAGGAATTTGGATACGGTGATATCAGTGGGCTTGGAAAAGCCAACGGCATCACAGATATGGATTTGTTTGCAGCCAGTGTGGAAATAAAGTTGCCAGATTGGAAGTTTCTTTTTGCACGGGAAAAGGATGATTTAATCGAAATAGATGAAATGTTCGGGCTCCCCAAAGGATCATCCAGGCCGGTCGGCCTTGTATATCATCCTAATAGCTCATTAATTACTGGTGAAGCCATTGCAGTTCCTTCACCTGAATTCGCAAAAAAGATGCGACAACACTAATTGATCAATCTATTGACTCTATCGCACAGCGTGTTATAACCAACTAAAAGTGATTTTTGAAATTTGGAACTTAATAAATAAGAAGAAAACTTTAAAACGATTATAATATCATACTTGAATGACCTGCCGTATCTTCCATATTTGGAGAAGAGGCAGGTTTTCTTGTCTTTAAAGGTTTTTTAATTACATTATTCTTTGAACATTTGCAGTCTTCCAACCTACGAACAAATTAAATAATTATTGACATATATAGATGACCGATATAACTTATATATAGATCATCTATATATTATTGGTATTAAGGAGGAGGTGAAAGCATGGTAATTGACAAAAGTTTGTTAGCCGGAAGTACAACGTTGCTTATTCTGAAGCTGCTTAATGAATCGGATATGTATGGCTACCAAATGATTGAGGAACTAAGTAAAAAATCAAATAATGTTTTTGAATTAAAAGCCGGCACATTATATCCGCTGCTTCATTCTTTGGAACAAAAGGACTTTCTAGCTTCTTATGAAAAAACAATGGATAATTCCAGGGTGCGGAAGTATTATAAGATAACCCAAAAAGGACAAAAATACTTGCATGAGAAAACTGAAGAATGGAGAACTTATTCCTCTGCTGTTAATAGTGTTTTAGGAGGTGTAAGTTTTGCAGGAATCTGAAAAAATTAACGATTATCTGGAATTAGTACGGCAACAGATACGGTGGAAAAAAGCTCATTTGTCGGTAATAGAAGAGATTAGAAATCATATTATTGACCAAAGAGACGCCTATATATATGACGGGCATGATGAAGACACTGCTACAGAGATGGCTATAGCTGAAATGGGAGATCCTGTTATTGTAGGTGAACAGCTTGACCGTACCCATAGGTCCCGGCCGGATTGGCCGATGCTGATCATGACATTGTTTTTGCTTCTTTTGGGGCTTTCTATTCAATTTCTTGTAGGTCAAGATATTTCAAACGGAAAAGAACTGTTCACAAATCAGGTTGTTTGGACGGCTATAGCAATCTTAGTTTTGCTTACTGCCTATTATTTAGATTTCACGATAATTGGGAAGTATCCGAAGATTATTTTTTTTGGACTAAGTTTTCTGGCAATCGGTTCTTTTTTATTTACTCAAGGAAATGCGCTTTATTCTATTTATCCGGTACTGCTGTTTCCAACTGCTTTTGCAGGGTTTATTTATTCTATGAGGAGTAAAGGTTATGCAGGAATAATTCTTTGCGGGGCATCTTTATTTGCTCCTGCCTGTATATCAAGGCTTGTGCCAAGTCTTACTTTCTATTTTCTGCTTTGTATTTCCTGTCTTATTGTATTAACAGCTGCGATTATTAAAGGCTGGTTTGGTGTCAATAAATTGTATGCTTTGTCTATCATCTACATCCCGACCTTCTTTGTCTGGACAATACCGTATTTTGCAAATTTTGAGTTAAATGGAGATAAACGATTACAGATTGTTTTGAATCCATTATTTGAGTTTACAGGATCTGATGAATTTATAAAGAGTATTGTTAAGCAAATGCTGGCAAATTCGCAGTTTTTAGGAAGAGGCTTGCCGATAGATGCCCCGGTAAGTGGTTACGGAAACTATACAGAATTGCCTATTTTGCCTGAAGCACACACTGATTTTTTACTTACCTATTTGATTTACAGATTTGGATGGATCGTTTTAATTGTTTTACTTGCAATCTTTGTTATCTTTTTTAAGCGAGCATTAAATATTTGCATGAGGCAGCACAGTGTCCTTGGTTTTTTATCATGTTTGGCAATTACTTTAACAATCACAATAGAATGTATCCTATATTTTAGTTGGAATTTTGGCTTTATGGTTTTTACTCCACTCTCATTACCATTACTTTCTTATGGAGGGCGGGCTTTAATTGTGAATACTTTTCTTATAGGGCTACTGCTTTCTGTAAATCGTACAGGGAATTTATTCAAAGATAATGCCAGTATTGCGGGGAGAAGGATAATTGGTAAGTAGATACGGTTCAGATATCAGTTATAAAGAATAAGTAAAAATATTGGAGGGCACTATTATGGAAATTACTAGGGATAAATGGGTTAAAATAATGGAATATTACGCTGAAGCTTTAAAAGCTTCAAGATATTGTTCTATCGCAACGGTAGACGCTAATGGCAAACCAAATGTTTCTCCTATTGGGTCGTTGTTATTAAAAGCTGATTTTTCAGGCTTTTTCCTTGATATTTTTACCGAAACATTATCAAAGAATATAGATTTGAATAACAATGTTTGTATCCTTTTTGTTAATACAAATAAATTATTTTGGATGAAATCATTATACAAGAATAGATTTGAGAAGCCTTCAGGCCTAAAACTGGTTGGGACTGCAGGTGAAAAGCGGAAAGCTGCTGAAGAAGAAGTTGAATCATTTAGAAAATATATAAAACCAATGAAAGGGTTTAAGGGTTATCATACACTTTGGGATAATTTGCAATATGTCAGGGACGTAAAATTCACGGAATACCATTCAATTGATACTGGTAAAATGACATTTATACTTTAGAAATAGTCTTCTTTTCTTATGAAAAAATGATGAAAAAGGGAAGAGATGGGTATTTTATATGCAAGTTATGTAGTCCTGCTCACAAATTTACTATGCTGGAATAATAGTATAGAAAAAAGAGAGGATGACATATATGTCCCATCATATGCAGCACCATCACCATATTCTTAAAACCCTTCAAGAATGTGAGATAACCTGTGAGCACATGATCACAATGGTGACAAAAAGACAAGATGTCAACATGAGAACCCGTCAACTTCTTCTGCTTAGAGATTGCGCTGATATGTGTACATTGACTGCAAAATACATCGCGCGTAACAGTATGTTTGCTAAAGGACTGGCAGGCTTATGTGCTACGGTTTGTGAGAACTGTGGTAATGAATGCGCCAGATTCCCGGATCATGAATCACAACATTGTGCGACAGTCTGCCTCAACTGTGCAAGAGAATGCAGGGCTTTCGCGATGGGTTAATACTAATCATAAACAACAGCGTAAGTTTAAAACACGCCTTGGCAGAGTGCAGTCACTGCCTCTTTCCGAGGAAGACAAGCGCAAGATCCTGGGCGGGAACCTGCAAACCATATTGGGGCTGAATAGCTGACCGGTAAATGCTGAAGATATTTTGCGTGGAGGTGTATTTTGGTATAAGATAGGGATAGCTTGGCTATCCATGAGGGGCTGGGCCAGGCGAATCTTTAATAGAGGGTTTGATATCATGAGAGAAAAAGCAATGTCCGTATTACAACAATACAATCAGAATGAAGCACTGGTCCGTCATGGGATCGCCGTGGAAGCGGTCATGCGTTATTTTGCGGAAGAAGCCGGAGAAGATGTGGAATATTGGGGGGCAGTCGGCCTCCTGCATGATGTCGATTATGAAATGTATCCGGAAGAGCACTGCAAGAAAGCGCCGGAATTACTCAAAGCTGCGGGTTATGATGATGCCTTCATCCATGCGGTCATCAGTCATGGCCACGGCATCGTGGTGGATGCGGAACCTCAGTTATATATGGAAAAGGTGCTTTTTGCCATCGATGAGCTGACCGGCCTGATCAACGCCGCCGCTTTAATGCGCCCGTCCAAATCGGTTATGGATATCGAAGTCAAAAGTGTCGTCAAGAAGTTCAAGGATAAACGGTTTGCCGCCGGTGTCAACCGCGATATCGTCTTACAGGGATGTCAGAACATTAATATGGAACTCAATACCGTGATCGAAAAGTGCATCCTCGGGATGCGGACCAAGGCGGAGGAAATCGGATTATAAAATGGCGATGTACGATAGCTGCTGCAGGGGAGAACACTCGCTCTGCCCTGTGGAATGTGCTGCCGAGACCTGCAACAAGGATAAAGACATAAACAACCGGAGAATGAAGGAGATCGGGGTCGAAGAATACTACTTGGAACAAAGCAAGCGACCAAGGTATTAGGTGTTTCAGGGTAAAGGAGAGGACTGTTACGAGCAGTCTTCTTTTTTGTATATCTGAAAGTATAAGTGACTTTCTGATATATCTAAGTGTAAGTAGGGTTGTCGACTTCGCCAAAGCATGGCACCAGCCTAGTTTTCTAGTGGGTTAACGTCATTTCGGCAAGACGCTTTTTCAGACCTAACTCCAGGAAATAAAATCCCATCCCTCTGGAAAGCTCGGCGGTCGCACCCTTAGCCCGTAAATAAGCTATCCCCAGCTCCAATAAATGCTGGGAGCTCTGCTTGGTTAGAAAGGAATAATGCTTACGTACATATTCATAGCCGATCTCAAAATCACTGGGATGTTGTCCGGACATCATCTTCCTCCTGGGAGTTAAGGGATTGTTCTCCGATCAGTTCGGTAATACTAACACCAAGGGCGGCTGCGAGTTTTTTGAGGATAGGGTAGGTAGGCTGTTTTTTATGGGCTTCCAGCTCGGAGATGTAGGTTTGAGAAACGCCGGAGCGTCTGGATAGCTCAGCCTGGGATAGTCTTTGTATGGTACGAAGGCAGTTTAAATTTTGCATATTCTCACTTCCTTTTATTAACAATTATAAGTGCAATTGCAATGTATTACAATCGCTTTTGAGAACTGTTTGGCAACTTTTTTATTTGTTATAATTGCTTTAGCGGTAGGGAGTGAAATAATGGGAATAGATTATGGTGCTAAATTCTTAGAATTAAGGAAAAAGAATAAATTGAGTCAAAAAGATTTGGCGACAATAGCCGAAGTCGGTCAAACGACGATTAGCGAAATAGAAGCGGGGAAAAAATCTCCGACCGCTATTACGATTGAAAAGGTATGTCTGGCTCTCAATATTACGCTTTCAGAATTTTTTGCTGAGGAACGCCCGGAGCTTGAGCCGGAACTTCGCCGCCTGATGGAAACGGCCAGAAAGCTCTCGCCGGAGCAGATAGAGCATCTTCAGAAATTATTGGAGTCGATGAGTAGGAAATGATGTCTTTATATAAGTATGATCGGCGGTAGACAAAGTATATCAACGAGAAAGACGGAATCAGTATTACAATCTATGACGAGGTCTTGCAAAAAGTAGGTAGACCGTAATTATCTGGATAATTCTTATTCCATAACACGCTGATTTCCTGTTTAATCAATGTGGCGAGATCGAGATAATTGAAAAGTAAAAAAATGGAAAAGTAAAGAAATAATAGACATAATAAAATGCTGTGTTTAGCGGTAAATTTTCCGCAAATCACAGCATTTTTTGTAGCAATAAGGTTATAAGTCCTGATAATTTTATTGCTATTTGAAGAAAATTGAGTAAATACATGGAATTTAGTTTTAGGAGATTTTCATAGTTGGATTAACCTTTCAATAAAGTCTGCACTAAATTTGGGGTAGAGTCACCTAGAGCAATAACTTTATTTGATATAATCGATATTTTATAATGGATTAATAATAGTAATGAATATAACTTTCTGAAGAATTATAAAAATATATAGAGAAAATTGACTAAGAAATATTTATTAAAAAATGGGGTATCCGCATGGCTGTAACAATTCAAGTTAAGAGTATTATGGATAAAAGCTGCTTTGAAATCCGCTTTAAGTATTCTCAAGAATACGTCGAAAAAATCCGTCTTATTCCCGGTCGTATTTGGCATTCCCAAGATAAATACTGGACGATACCATTTTGTTCTGAAGCCGTTTTAAAGTTTTATCAGGTATTTAAAGATGAAGATTTTGTTCTGGATAAAGCGACTAAGAACGCTTTAGCTCGATTCGGTATACCAATCCAGTTCAAAAGAGAACACGCAAATATGGGGATGCGCTATGAAGAAGAACTAAAGCTTAATGGTTATAGTGCTAAAACAATTAAAACATATCTTACCCATTTGTATCTTTTTTTTCAGTTCGTACAAAAAGAAGCCAATGATATTACAAATGATGACATACGGAGATATTTAGTTTTTTTGTTGGATGATCAAAAGAAATCGCATACTTTTGTTAATCAGGCCGTAAGTGCTATAAAATTCTTTTTTTGTAGTACTCTCAAGCGCAATATTGTTATTGGTAGCTTGCCCAGACCGAAAAAAGAACGCAAGTTGCCTGTAGTTTTAAGTCGTAGGGAAGTCCAACTTATTTTAGAGTCTGTTGACAATCTTAAACATAAAGTACTTTTGTTATTGGTCTATTCAGCAGGTTTACGTGTGAGCGAAGCAGTCAATCTAAAAGTACAGGACATTGACAGAGACAGAATGCTTATTCACGTAAGACAGGCTAAGGGGCGAAAAGATCGTTATACCCTTCTGTCCAAGGTTACCCTTGAAGCATTTGACCAGTATGCAAGAAAAATTTGTATAGATAGTTGGGTGTTTCCTGGCAAGGATGAAGATCATCTAACGGAAAGATCCGCCCAAAAAGTATTTAAAATTGCCTGTGAACGGGCAGGAATCGTCAAAAAAGTATCAATACATACTTTGAGGCATTCATTCGCAACCCATTTGTTGGAAGGAGGAACCGATTTGAGGTATATACAGGAATTGCTCGGACATAGTAATTCTAAGACTACAGAAATCTATACACATGTAAGCAGAAAAAGTCTTGGACTCATAAAAAGCCCACTGGATACTATAGATATTTAGGTCAACTAATAGAAAGTTTGACTATCATTAAGGTCTGACAAAACTAATAATAAACGAACTTAGTTCGGAAATACTATTTGTTTTTGGAGCATAGACAAACTAATTTGTACGGCTATGTATAATGGACCCAGAAAACCAGACAGACAAAACAGAGAAAATAAGTTAGAATGTG
>CAYZDF010000038.1:0-27805 GCA_964477085.1 uncultured Gracilibacteraceae bacterium
GAGAATTCGTGAGAAAACCTAACTCTGGAGTGTCCGTTTTATCGAGAAAAGGTCAAACCATCTTAAAACGATACTGAATTTGCAAAAAAAGATTCGTGTTTAAACCATTGCTATTACTTCATTTGCGTCTGTTTATCGATTGATTAATCCTAAAAAGAGATGAGTCTAATATGTGCTGTTAAATACAATATATCTTAAAAAGGTGGGAAAAGTGGCTTAAATTCTGGACAATTGTTACAAACTAACACTTATTTTCAGGCTGGTACATTTATTGCAACACTTAATGAACAGGTGATAAAAGTATGTCCTTCATGATCCGCTTAGAACAGGGGCCCCCGGACCATGACCTGTGAATGGGGTATTCGGTCAATAAAAAATGGTTAGGAGGTATAGGAGAAGGGACTAATGAATTTTAGGTTTCAACATTATACCAGAAACAACTCGAGAATATTGAGGCACTAAGAAATGAGTTCATGAAAGGGTGAGCAAGAAAATGGAAAATCAATGGAAAAAACAACAACAAGACGGTACTTATACCGTGAGAACTTGCGGTTGGTCGCCACCGGGAGATCATCCGGTAGGATGTGGCATGAAGCTCCATATTAAAGACGGTAAGCTTGTCAAAGTAGAGGGTGACCCTGAACATCCCATCAGCCAAGGAAGATTATGTGTCAGATGTCTGACACTTCCGGAATATGTCCATCATCCTCAACGTATCACCCACCCCATGAAGCGTGTGGGTCAAAAAGGGGAAGACAAATGGCAAAGAATATCCTGGGATGAAGCCTGGGACATAATTGTGGATAAAATCAACTATTTCAAAGACAACTACGGTGCAGAATCCATCGTCGTATTCGGTGGAACCGGTAGAGAAGCATGCTTGTACTACTATCCTCTCGGCTTCTCCTCCATCGGAACTCCGAATGTATGTTATCCTTTAAGCGGTTGGTCCTGCTACGGCCCCAGATGTTCCATCACCGACTATATCCTGGGCGCAGGATATCCTGAAATCGATTTTGCCGGATACTATCCTGATCGTTATGACAATCCGAACTATAAGCTGCCAAAATACATTGTTCTCTGGGGTAAAAACCCACTGATGTCCAACCCAGACGGTTTCTATGGCCACTCCCTCATCGACATGATGAAAAGAGGAACCAAGATCATCTGTGTAGACCCAAGAATTCATTGGCTTGCTACCAGAGCAGAACATGTCCTTCAATTAAGACCTGGTACAGACACAGCATTGGCACTTGGTTTACTCAATGTCATCATTAACGAAGACCTCTATGATCATGACTTTGTTGAAAACTGGTGTTATGGCTTTGACGAACTGAAAGAACGCGTTCAGGAATATCCACCTGAAAAAGTTGCTGAAATCTGCTGGGTACCGAAAGACAAAATCATCGAAGTCGCCAGAATCATTGGCACACAGCATCCATGCCCAATTCAATGGGGTCTGGCAGTAGACGAAAACCCCAACGGCGTACAGCTCGGCCATGCCATCCTTTCCCTGGTTGCGATGACTGGAAACCTAGACGTACCAGGTGGCATCACCTTAGGACCACCGGCAGCACTTTTAGGAAAATGGCGTATGGAAACCCGCAGTCAGCTGCCTGATGAACTCTGGCAGAAGAGGATCGGAGCAGAGGAATGGCCGGCATTAAGTACGGCAATGGCCACCACTCATCCGGACGAAACATTAGATACTCTGGAAACGGGCAAACCTTACAAGCTGAGAATGGGATGGTTCAACAGCAGTAACTTCATCACCCCAACCTGTTCCGCCCAACCCGATAGATGGTACAGAGCATTAAAGAGCCTGGAATTTAACGTCGTACAAGACACCTTTATGACCCCAACTGCTATGGCTTTTGCTGATATTTTCCTGCCACTGCCCACCTTTGCGGAGCATGACGGTGTCGTCGTTACCCACTTTGGCCGTAATGCCATCTTCCTTGGTGCGATGAACAAAGCCTTTGAAGTAGGCGAGTGCAAATCTGACATCGAGGTTTGCATCGAATTAGGCAAGAGACTGCATCCTGAGCACTGGCCATGGAATACGGCTGAAGAATTCTTTGATGACCAACTCAAACCCGAATTAGGTATTGACTTTAATGATCTTAGAAATATGGGTGTATACCAACCCAATTACGAATATAAGAAGTACGAAAAAGGTCTGCTCCGCTTCGATGGCGAGCCTGGATTTAACACGGTAACGGGTCAAGTAGAGCTCTGTTCCACTCTCTTTGAGTCCTGGGGAGAAGATGCACTTCCATACTACAAGGAGCCTCACTACAGCCCTGTCAGCACACCTGAGCTCTTCAGAGAATACCCATTCGTTCTGACAACAGGAGCAAGAACATTTACTTCCTTCCATTCAGAACACAGACAAGTACCGACACTGCGTGAGATTACACCAGATCCGATCATGGAAATCCATCCGGATTCAGCAGCAAGCCTTGGTATCAAAGAGGGTGACTGGGTCTGCATGGAAAACATGTACGGCAAGGCTAAAATGAAAGCCCATGTAACACCTACCATTCATCCGAAAGTCATCCATGCTCAACATGGCTGGTGGTTCCCTGAGAAGGAAGCTGCAGAACCAAGTCTGTTTGGAGTATGGGAATCCAACATCAATACTCTGATTCCACACAAACACATTGGTAAACTTGGTTTTGGTGCACCGTTTAAGAGCTTAATCTGTAAAGCATACAAGGTCGAAGAGTAGAACCAAACAATAACAGGACTGGAGGGAAAAGAAATGGCACAGTACGGATTATTGATAGACTACGAATACTGCACAGGCTGTCATAGTTGTGAAGTAGCCTGCAAGAATGAAAAAAATATTCCGATTGGCAAATGGGGAATTAAACTGGCTGAAGTTGGTCCCTGGAAGATCAATGACGACAAGTGGGAATGGAATTATATTCCGGTCCCAACCCAGCTTTGTGACCTGTGTGAAGACCGCGTCAAAAAGGGAGAAAAACCTTCTTGTGTCCATCACTGCTTAGGCCAGTGTATGGAATACGGCCCGGTTGAAGAACTGGCCAAAAAGATGGCGGCTAAAGGTAAAAAGGTTACACTGTTTATTCCCTAAACATTAAAGCTTAGATCATTTTTAATTACACCCCCATGCCTTTAAAGGCACCATCAATGAAAGAAAAACACAATGCATGGTAATTAATACTTTCATGTAAAATTTATTATTGGTAACTATCAAGGATGTCCCAAAAGTATAAAGCTTTTGGGACATCTATTTTCATGTGCTATGTCATTTTTCAATGTTAAAATGAGAAAATCATCCCATAATGAAAAAAGAACTGAAGATTTAGACGTGAAAATATCAGAAAATATCAGCTTATTTTACCTGGTATGATTCTTGCATTAACATTAGTTGCTTAGATCTTATGCCAATCTAACAACGTATAAATCACTGAAGTTTGGAGGAAGAGAATGGAATGACTCTTCCCAAAAACCTCTATAAATTTGAATAATTGGGATGGAGGAGAATCATGACTGCTACACTGTTAAAAAAAAGCAAAGATGAAGCAACCTTTCTGATCGAAATTGATTCCAAGACTTTTCAAAAAGCACTTCTGGAGGAATATAATAAAGCAACTTTATCAGAAGGCAAAAAACCTGCACCTTCTTTTTTGAGCAACGAGGCCCTGTTAGGGCAATATCCAGGACTTGAGAAAATAGCCGACAAAGCACTTGAAAAGTTGATGCCATCCTATTACCTTAAGGCTATTAAGGAATTTGCAATCCATCCCATAACGTTTCCTAAGATTATGCCGAGAGCCACGGAACTTGGCAAACCCTGCTTAATTGAAGTCAGTGTGGCCCTTGAGCCAGAGTTTGAAATTAAACAATTTGAAGGATTAGAAGCTGCTTATACGCCGGTTATTGTTGCAGAAGATGACTTGACTTTGCAAATAGAGGGGCTGCGCAAGCGGTATAATGCTGCAAATGACGATGAAAAACTCTTGGAAAATCTTCCATTTAATTCTATTGAAGCATTAAGAGAGGAGATGCGTATCTCTTTTATTGCTATGGCCCAAGAAAAAACAGATTATAACAAAAAAGAAGCCGTATTGGGAAAGCTTCTTGAGGCAAACCCCATTATCCTTAAAGAAGAAATCATTGAGCATCAGGTAATGATCGAAGTTGAAAAGATTAGTAGACAGATGGGACCACAGGTGATGCAAAACTATCTAAAAACTTCTGGACGTAATATTGACGACCTCAAAAATGAAGTGCGACCCCAGGCTGAGGCAACGTTAAAAAAGAACCTGCTTCTTACTGCTATCGCTGAGAAGATTTCATCGGAGGTCAGCGAAGAAGACATTAAAGAAGCTATCTTGAAACAACCTGGTTCCTTTATGGAGCCTGTCATTGACTATGAAACACGACGTAAACGTATTGATGAAATCCCTGGGGCTTTAGATCAAATCGTTCATGCTATTCGTGTGGAAAAAGCGAGCAATTATATTGTCGCTAAGGCCGTCCTCCACGAAAGTGAACCTATGAATATTATGACAGAGATCCCGGAGTATATGAAATAGAGAAATATTTTAATTAACTGTTTTTTCTTTTGAGGAATAAACGGGTTGTAAGCAAATAGAAACAGCTGTATTCATAGAAAACAATCAATGCAATTTTCAAATTTTTAAGAATTCTATCACCTAGAAAGAGGCATTCCAAAGGCTTGCTTTGGAGAAGCCTCTTTATTTATTTTTATAAAGGTATTAAAGAAGAATAATCATAAAAGCTTCTATCCTAAAATGATACTTAGTGTCAAAAAAAGATTTGCATCTCCAGTCTTCATTATTACTTCAATCACTTCAGATATATTAAGCTTCTAATCCTAAAAAGAGATAAGAACCCTTCAGTCTTTTAATTATATTTAGAAAACGTCACCTGAAAAAGCGCTTAAAATCAGTGCATTATGAATAACTCAACAATTTAATCCAGCTGGTACATTTATTGCATTATTTTATGGACAGATGATGTGATTGCTTCGTCCATGGTTCCGTTCGTTTTGGCTATCAAATGTGTTACACGATCTTATCCTGGGCGTTGCGATATGAGGTCATCCTAACTGTTAGGGGGTGTGGAGACACGTCAAAAACTTGTTCTAGAAGTTTCTAGATCTAACCTGTATCAACCAAAATATTGAGGCACTAAGAAATGAGTTCATGAAAGGGTGAGCAAGAAAATGGAAAATCAATGGAAAAAACAACAACAAGACGGTACTTATACCGTGAGAACTTGCGGTTGGTCGCCACCGGGAGATCATCCGGTAGGATGTGGCATGAAGCTCCATATTAAAGACGGTAAGCTTGTCAAAGTAGAGGGTGACCCTGAACATCCCATCAGCCAAGGAAGATTATGTGTCAGATGTCTGACACTTCCGGAATATGTCCATCATCCTCAACGTATCACCCACCCCATGAAGCGTGTGGGTCAAAAAGGGGAAGACAAATGGCAAAGAATATCCTGGGATGAAGCCTGGGACATAATTGTGGATAAAATCAACTATTTCAAAGACAACTACGGTGCAGAATCCATCGTCGTATTCGGTGGAACCGGTAGAGAAGCATGCTTGTACTACTATCCTCTCGGCTTCTCCTCCATCGGAACTCCGAATGTATGTTATCCTTTAAGCGGTTGGTCCTGCTACGGCCCCAGATGTTCCATCACCGACTATATCCTGGGCGCAGGATATCCTGAAATCGATTTTGCCGGATACTATCCTGATCGTTATGACAATCCGAACTATAAGCTGCCAAAATACATTGTTCTCTGGGGTAAAAACCCACTGATGTCCAACCCAGACGGTTTCTATGGCCACTCCCTCATCGACATGATGAAAAGAGGAACCAAGATCATCTGTGTAGACCCAAGAATTCATTGGCTTGCTACCAGAGCAGAACATGTCCTTCAATTAAGACCTGGTACAGACACAGCATTGGCACTTGGTTTACTCAATGTCATCATTAACGAAGACCTCTATGATCATGACTTTGTTGAAAACTGGTGTTATGGCTTTGACGAACTGAAAGAACGCGTTCAGGAATATCCACCTGAAAAAGTTGCTGAAATCTGCTGGGTACCGAAAGACAAAATCATCGAAGTCGCCAGAATCATTGGCACACAGCATCCATGCCCAATTCAATGGGGTCTGGCAGTAGACGAAAACCCCAACGGCGTACAGCTCGGCCATGCCATCCTTTCCCTGGTTGCGATGACTGGAAACCTAGACGTACCAGGTGGCATCACCTTAGGACCACCGGCAGCACTTTTAGGAAAATGGCGTATGGAAACCCGCAGTCAGCTGCCTGATGAACTCTGGCAGAAGAGGATCGGAGCAGAGGAATGGCCGGCATTAAGTACGGCAATGGCCACCACTCATCCGGACGAAACATTAGATACTCTGGAAACGGGCAAACCTTACAAGCTGAGAATGGGATGGTTCAACAGCAGTAACTTCATCACCCCAACCTGTTCCGCCCAACCCGATAGATGGTACAGAGCATTAAAGAGCCTGGAATTTAACGTCGTACAAGACACCTTTATGACCCCAACTGCTATGGCTTTTGCTGATATTTTCCTGCCACTGCCCACCTTTGCGGAGCATGACGGTGTCGTCGTTACCCACTTTGGCCGTAATGCCATCTTCCTTGGTGCGATGAACAAAGCCTTTGAAGTAGGCGAGTGCAAATCTGACATCGAGGTTTGCATCGAATTAGGCAAGAGACTGCATCCTGAGCACTGGCCATGGAATACGGCTGAAGAATTCTTTGATGACCAACTCAAACCCGAATTAGGTATTGACTTTAATGATCTTAGAAATATGGGTGTATACCAACCCAATTACGAATATAAGAAGTACGAAAAAGGTCTGCTCCGCTTCGATGGCGAGCCTGGATTTAACACGGTAACGGGTCAAGTAGAGCTCTGTTCCACTCTCTTTGAGTCCTGGGGAGAAGATGCACTTCCATACTACAAGGAGCCTCACTACAGCCCTGTCAGCACACCTGAGCTCTTCAGAGAATACCCATTCGTTCTGACAACAGGAGCAAGAACATTTACTTCCTTCCATTCAGAACACAGACAAGTACCGACACTGCGTGAGATTACACCAGATCCGATCATGGAAATCCATCCGGATTCAGCAGCAAGCCTTGGTATCAAAGAGGGTGACTGGGTCTGCATGGAAAACATGTACGGCAAGGCTAAAATGAAAGCCCATGTAACACCTACCATTCATCCGAAAGTCATCCATGCTCAACATGGCTGGTGGTTCCCTGAGAAGGAAGCTGCAGAACCAAGTCTGTTTGGAGTATGGGAATCCAACATCAATACTCTGATTCCACACAAACACATTGGTAAACTTGGTTTTGGTGCACCGTTTAAGAGCTTAATCTGTAAAGCATACAAGGTCGAAGAGTAGAACCAAACAATAACAGGACTGGAGGGAAAAGAAATGGCACAGTACGGATTATTGATAGACTACGAATACTGCACAGGCTGTCATAGTTGTGAAGTAGCCTGCAAGAATGAAAAAAATATTCCGATTGGCAAATGGGGAATTAAACTGGCTGAAGTTGGTCCCTGGAAGATCAATGACGACAAGTGGGAATGGAATTATATTCCGGTCCCAACCCAGCTTTGTGACCTGTGTGAAGACCGCGTCAAAAAGGGAGAAAAACCTTCTTGTGTCCATCACTGCTTAGGCCAGTGTATGGAATACGGCCCGGTTGAAGAACTGGCCAAAAAGATGGCGGCTAAAGGTAAAAAGGTTACACTGTTTATTCCCTAAAACAGAAAATGGGTTAGAGGAATAATGCCATGATAGGTTCTTCTCATTGAGGAGAGGTACCATTGCCTCATTTAATAAGGATATTTTAAAACAGGAGGTATATATCATGAAAAAAGAAGAGTTTATGAGTCTTGATGATAACGCCAAACTTACCTATCTCAATGCCGAAGCCGCTCAGGGAAAGAGCTATGGCGATATTTGTACAGGGATAGGCCTTACCAAAGAAGAACTGGGAAGACAAGGGTTTTATTTTGTCAGAGACAAATTCATGAGAAAGCCCATGAAAGGTTATGGTACTACTCAGCGCAGTGGTAATGAGTATACCGACAGGTTCAAATAAGATTTCTTTTTAAAAAGTTTTAATTATAAGCACTGTTGCCTGACCTGTGTTAGCGTTATCTGCCCCAAACACCTGCTATCGTTCTGGGTTTATATTGTGTAGTATTCACAGATGTTACGGCAATAGTGCTGCTTTTTTAGTTAATAGTTTTATTCATACTTGGTATAGGCTATATTTTGTTAGTACTAAATAGGAAAAAACCATTACGGAGGTATGAAATATGAATGCACAAAAGACTGCAATGCATTATGGATGGGCAGTAGTCTTCGGCGGTTTGTTAACTCAAATCGTATTAATGTGCGGTGTCCAGTTTGTTCCCATTCAAATGGCTTCAATTGCTAAAGGTCTTCAATTAAGCAATACGCAAGCCGGCTCTATCATGTCTGTCTTTGGGCTGTTTTACGCTGGATGTTCTTTTGTCTGGGGATATTGTGCCGATAAATTAGGGGCAAGAACGGCTGTATCTTTAGCAGGTCTAATTCTGGGTATTGGCGTTATTGGCTTTGGTATGGTCACAGATACACTAACAAAAGCACTTATTCTCATTGCTATAGTCGGTTTTGGCGCGGCTGGTGTCTATAGTGCGACCATTCCTAAGCTCATTGGAGCTTGGTTTCATCCAAGCAAACGCGGAAGGGCGATGAGCCTGATTACTCCTGGTGGTGTACTTACCGGTGCTGTTTTAGGTATTGTACTGCCAAGACTTTCTAACACTTACGGTTGGCAAACTGCTTCCATGATTATGGGTGTTGTTGCCATTGTTTGTACGGTCTTTGTCTATCTTATTGTTAGAAACTATCCCGAGGAAAAAGGCTTAACCCCAGTCGGTGTGCCTGCAGGCGAAACAATGCCACCAGCTAAGAAAGAAGAGAAAGGTCAATTCGGAAAAGTTCTTAAAATGAGAATTACCTGGCATCTAGGGATTATGTTTATTTTTTGGCAAGTGGCTTTCATGATCGGTACTGCTTTTACAGCCAAAGCATTTGTTGGTGGTGGAGCAACTGCTGTTCAGGCAGGTCTGGCTGTAACTGTTTACAATTTACTCCAGCTTGTTGGCCAGCAAATTTGGGGTCCCATGTCCGATAAAATGGAGAGAAAGACAGTTATCTCGATGGCTGCTTGCTTCTGGGCAGTTTTCACAGCCGCTTTCGTAATGCTCTACGGAGGATCGCTTACCACTATGTATATCATGGTCGGTTTAATGGGTATCGGTATGGGTATGGTACCGGTAATCCTGGCAACTTTCACCGACTACTATCCGACAGAAATTCGTGGAACGGGTGCAGGTACTATCTCCACTTTAGGTTTAGTCGGTCGTTTCTTTGGACCGATGATTGCCGGAGCTGTTGCTGATTCCGTAGGCAACCTGGGAGGGGCATTTGCAGTAGGTGCTGGTGCTATGTTTATTGCTGCAATCATAGCTTTCACACTTCCAAATATTAAAACTAAGTCCATCAATGGTCCTTCTCATTCTGCATAATTGTAGACGCTAATTTTATTATCGTCTAATTCGAATTAAATACAGGTAGTGGTTTACCTCTTCCTAGATAATAATTGATTTCGACGCAGGAGAGGCAGCCACTGCCTATTTTATATATAGTATAGAAATGGGTCGTGAATTATCAATTCGAGAAAATGTGTAAGAATCTTGCAACATACTTCCCTAACAAAAAGTCGATAAAATAAGCAAAAAAACCTAATAAAAAAAGAAAACTAGTTCCTGGCACGTTTATTGCATTATTACTTTTTAGGACTAGAAAATAAACGTAGATAAACGACGGTTAAATTACACGTCATTAGCATTAAAGCAAGGGAGATGCCATCATGAAAGAAGGAACTATATTTTCAATTTGTATTAGTTCAATACTAGGTTCACCAAAACAAGAAGTACAGGAAGCAACTATTACAATAGTGGGTATAGAAAATGATAAGGGAGAATGGGGTAAAGATTGGGGGAGACAAATATCGATCCTAAGCTTAAGCAGTCTTCTGAGTGTAGGGGAAGAAGATAATACGAATATCTGCCCCGGAATATGTGACGAAAATATTCTTGTAGATGGGATCGATTTGTATGAAATAATGTTAGGAGACAGAATAGCATTAGGTACGGAAGTTATCTTAGAGGTTACTCAGATTGGCAAGGAGAGCTGTTCCAATAATATCAGAAAAGGATTTATAAACGATCTATTGGCTTATGAGGGTATTTTCTGCAAAGTTATTAAACCTGGTAAGATAAAAAAAGGTGATTCCTTTATAGTTTTATGCTCAGCAGTTGCATATACAGAAAAATAAATGTGTAAAGGATGTTAAATGTGTTCCAATTTAAATCAAAATACTTTTGATAATTGATAAATATATATATACTATAGGTATAGTTATCTATGCTATTTTTATTTTTATCTAAATGCTTAGGGAATGATAAAGTCTTACAACGAAAGGATTGATTATAGGTGACAACCGGACAATCGGATACCTTTAAGGTAGACTGTATTCCCCGTAATATTGACCAATTTCAATTTCTGACCCAAGAAAGATGGGAGGAAATACTGAATTGTAAAAAGACTTTTCTGGAAAACAACGATGAGAATCCCCTGGAAAACCCTAATATGAACAGGGAAGTTGCTTTATCCTGGATCAGGTCTCGGGATTTTGGCATTGATCCTTACATTAAAGTGACCAAATCTCAATTAAGTTCTGACCAATATCAAGATATACTTGAAAGAAATTCGCTAATAATCGAAGTTACGAGACCCCTGTTAAAAATCTTCAATGATATGGCCATTCTTAACTCTGGTTACGTGTTATATTTATGTGATAAAAATGGGACTTTTTTACTACAAGAAGGCGAAATGTTAAGGATGTCTACTGAAGGACTGGTTTGGAATGAAAAGACAGTTGGTACATGTGTTCATTGTTTAACCGTTCGTCTTAAAAGACCTGTTCAACTGCTCGGACCTGAACATTATAGTGTTGCACTGCATAATATCATTGGTACTGCTGCACCTATATTGGATGAAAAGGGGGAAGTTATCGCCACTTTAATCCTGGGTCAGCGCATGATAGACCGTCCATGGATAGATAGTTACCAGCATGTGCGCTCCCATACGCTTGGCCTGATCACTTCCTTAGCTGCAGCTGTAGAAGGTCAAATCAGATTAAATAAAACCAATCAAAAGTTGACAGAAAGCTATGAAAATCTGCAAATAGCCAATGACGACCTGTCAACAGCACACAATACACTAGAAGCGACCTTGGCCTTTATCGATGAAGGAATTATCACCATTGACCGAACAGGAAAGATTATTCATATGAACAAAGAAGGCAGCCGAATTTTAAAAGTAAGATCAGACGAGATCGGACTTAAGAATATAAAAGATTATCTTGGCAGCGAATCAAAAGTTTTTTCTTCGGTTCTAAAAGGCAAAAGCGTGGATATCGAGGAAAACCTCATTATCGGTAATGATGAACAACCTTACCTCATCAATGTCAGACCAATCCTTAATTATTGTACAAACGAAGTCGATGCGGCTGTACTAAGGCTTAATCATTCTGAAAAAATTAATGCCTTAGTTGCCCGTCGTTCCGGCAGCATTGCCAAATATCATTTTGAAGACATCATTGGTGAAAATAAAGAATTCAAGAGAGTAATTACTTTGTGTCAACGGTTTGCTAAATCGCCGGAGAATGTTTTGTTGATTGGTGAAAGTGGTACTGGAAAAGAACTATTTGCACAGTCTATTCATAATGATTATCGTCCACAGGGTCCATTTATGGCTGTGAACTGTGCCGCTATGCCACGAGAGCTCATTGAAAGTGAGTTATTTGGTTATGAAGGCGGAAGCTTTACTGGAGCGGAACGAAGCGGCAGGCCAGGAAAAATAGAATTAGCTAATGGTGGAACGCTCTTTCTGGATGAAATAGGGGATATGCCCATTGAACTGCAAGCTGTTTTGTTGAGGACGTTAGAGGATAAACAAGTTATGCGGATTGGTGGCCGAAATTACAAAAAAGTGGATTTTCGTTTAATCGCGGCAACCAATAAAAACGTATTTAAAATGGTCAGAGAAAATCAATTTCGAGAGGATCTTTATTTTAGACTTTCTGTTTTAACCATTAATATTCCTCCCCTGCGGGAGAGGAGCAGTGATATAGAGCTGCTCTCTAAATACTTCGTTGAGAGCTATTGTCAAAGACAGGGCTGGGCGATGACAACGATCAGTTCTGCAGCTCAAGCCAGAATCAATGAATATGATTGGCCAGGCAATATTCGGCAGTTACAAAATGCAATGATCTATGCCGTTAATACAGCTCAAGGGGATGAGATTCAACCAGATAATCTCCCAAATTACATTTTATTAGATTCCGGTCCTTTTAAGATGAACCCAATAGTAGATGGTGATGATGATTCCAGCGAAATGCTTAAAATCGAAAATATCGAGAAAGCAGCTATTAAAACAGCACTCCTCCGTACCAATAACAATGCTCCAGCAGCCGCTGAAATACTGGGGATCAGCCGTTCTACTCTTTACCGGAAGTTAAAAGACTATAATATTGAACACTGATAATTCTAGCTGAGTATAAGTGGAAAAAAGAGTGTAGAAAATCGAGAAGATCAAAAAGCTTGCAGGCACTAAAAAAGCCTCAGGCTTTTTTAGTATACAGACAATTTATTTCCTCTTATGACACTAAAGGTTTTAACACATCCTCTGAACATACTTTATAAGCTTAATAATCTTAAAATAATACGTGCATCTCAAAAAAAGATTACGATAAGAAGTTGATTTTACCTTGATTAGCAAATTTTTAAAGTTCGCTGCATTTCAAAAAGAGATAATGGTAGGATTTACAGATATTTATAAAACGGAAAAAAGCCAGATATTCAAGCATTTCGCGTTTTAATCCAAGCTGGCATGATTAATGCAATATGATTGTTAGAGGTACATCAATATAAAGGGCTGAGCTAAGCTTCGGCTACTACTGAATAACGGAGGGATTGTATTATGTGTTTTAGACCTGCTTCTGCTTCAAAACCTATTGAGTGTCCAAGTTGCGGTAAAAAACTCCCTGTAGTTGGTGGTGTTAAGCAAACAAAATGTCCAATCTGTAAGGCAGATTTGACACAGGCAGCGACAGAGAACCCTGAAAAAAAGAGTGAGTAAATCAGCAGTATTTTGTAAAATGAAATAAGAGGTATTTACCCAATTATCGTTTTTTGACCGAACTGGTAGTGTAGATCGGAGGTAATCTTCGTTCTATACTACTCTCCCCGCAGGATCTAATTCTCCAGTAAATATTAACTTAATCCCAAAAACAATGTTCGTTTATGGAATTCTTGTAGATAATAGAAAAATGTCAATACTTACATTACAGAGTTTTAATTGTTTTAGAAAATAATTCTTTTTGCTATGACTCTTCGCAGTCAGCTTCTATCTTTACCTGTTAATAAGGTAACCGGAAGGGAGAACCAAAAGATGAGGAAGTATACTATTTCGGAAGTAATGGACTCCTTTGGAGTCAATAAATTTACCTGGCATGTATTTTTTTTCCTTGGAATGGCAATGGTGTTTGATGGTTACGATTATATGATCGTATCTTACACGATGCCGCAAATAGCTAAAGAGTGGGCTTTAAGTAAAATACAAACAGGAAGCTTGTCTTCCTGGAGCCTTTTTGGATTAATTATAGGTGGCGCTTTTGCTGGTATTATTTCTGATAAAATTGGTAGAAAGAAAACCTTAACGTTCGCCATTGCCACTTATGCGTTACTTACTGTTCCAATTTACTTTGTTCATAGCTTTGAGGCTTTTGCTTTCTTCCGCGTTTTGGCTGGTATCGGATTGGGTGCTTGCATTCCGGTTGTAACCACTATTTTTTCTGAATCAACACCGACAAAACGTCGCGCCCTATTCATTACTTTCGGTATGGCTTGGATGATCGTTGGTTGGGTTCTGGCAGGTGTTGTGGCAACATTCCTAGTTCCAAGACTTGGTTGGCGTCCTTGTTATCTGATCGGCGGTATTCCATTTATATATTCCATTTTCTTATATTATAAAATGAGGGAATCCGCTTATTGGCTTGCTAATAAAGGACAGAAGGAAGAAGCAGTCCAACAACTAAAATATATTGAACATCTTGCTACGGGTAAGACAACAAATTGGGATCCTGCTGACTTAGTCGTACCTCCACCGCCAAAAGTGGTCGGACCCAGAGCCCTTTTCGCTAAGGAATATCGTTTGATTACCGCCGGTATTTGGATTACGTACTTCTGTGGTTGTTTCACCGTTTACGGCATTAACGCCTGGCTTCCATCCTTAATGCTTGAAAAGGGTTTAAAGCTCTCTTCAGCTTATGGCTTAGCTGTAGCTCAAAATGCAGCTGCAATAGTAGCCAATACTTCAACCGGTTTTGCTGCGGAAATTATCGGTCGCAGAAAAAACCTTATTCTCAGTTACCTTATTGCAGGTATCGCTGTGTGCATTGTAGCTTTTGTAGGTAGTAATTTTGCTGCAATTTTAGCAGCTAACATTTTTATGGGTTTTGCTATAAACTATTCCATCACTGCAGTTCAGCCACTTATGGCGGAAGCTTATCCTACCGAATTCAGAAACACTGGAGTATCCTGGGCCCAAGCTTTTGGGAGATTTGGTGGAGCGGCAGCCCCAATTGTCGCTGGTATGATTATCGGAATGGGTCTTGGGTTTTCAATGTCTTTCTTATTCTATATCATTCCCCTCTTTGTCGGGGCATTAGCAGCGTTTTTCTTTGTCAAGAATGAAACGAAAGGCAAGTCTCTTGACCAACTGGCGCAAGAACTAAGGTAGTTCATCCGTAAGGGTCTTATAAAATCTATCGAGGATTCTGACTCGCATACGGAAAGAACTCTCCTTGAAATAACGAAGTACTTCCAGGTCTTTAGATTTGGAAGTATTTTATATTTAATTCAATTCAGTCCCAAAAAGAAACGATTTTATTAAAATGAAAAAGCTCTTAAGCACAAAAAACGCATATAAAAGCATTTTCAGCGAAATTGCTTGGTGGCACAAATATTGCAATATAATTCTGAAAGTACAGATATTCTCAATAATATATTTAATATTAAACTCTGGAGGCATGAGATGAAAAGGAGTATTGATTTAGAACAAGAGGGTATTGAGGTTAAAAAATCATGCTGCTATTTTTGTCATCAAAACTGTGGCGTATTAGCTTATGTCAAAGATGGCAAAGTACTGGCAATCGAAGGCGATCCTGAATTCCCAACCAATTCAGGCGGACTGTGCTGTCGGGGAAATATTGCCTTGGAGCACCTCGATCATCCTGATCGTATCAACTATCCACTGAAACGAGTTGGTAAACGAGGCGAAGGAAAATGGGAAACCATTAGCTGGGATCAGGCGCTAGACGAGATTGCAGGAAAACTTAGTGCGATTCGAGATGAATTTGGAGTCGAAGCTGTGGCAACAGCCGGTGGTACGCAGCGTACAGATGATTGGGCTCGCCGTCGCTTTATGAACCTTTTTGGTAGCCCAAACGGTTTTCATAACTCGCATCTTTGCTGGATACCAACATTTATGCTGGAGACTGCGGTCTGTGGTTGGAGTCCGTTTGAGATTGATATGGGAGCTAGCCGGTGTATCGTCCTTTGGGGACAGAATCCCGGAGCATCAAGTATGCCGGAAATGCATCATCTGACAGAACTGAGAAAAAAGGGACTTAAAGTCATTGTTATCGATCCCCGGTATACGGAAACCGCTGCCAAATGTGATTTATGGCTCCCTCTTCGTCCGGGTTCTGACCTGGCCCTGGCGTTAGCATGGCTTAATGTTATTATTTATGAAGGACTTTATGATCAGGATTTTGTTGAAAGTAACTGCGTAGGCTTTAGTGAGCTTGCTAATCATGTTGAACAGTTTACTCCGGAATGGGCCGAATCTCTCACTTGGCTCAGTGCTGATTTGATCAGAGAAAGTGCCCGGATGTATGCAACTAATAAGCCTGGCAATATCCAGTGGGGAGTAGCGATGGACCAACAGGGCAGAGTGGCTGGTGCTGCGATTCATGCCAGGGCTTTACTCAGGGCTGTTACCGGTAACCTCGATGCTCCGGGCTCAGATTTACTGACGGGTCCTGCACTGGACTATCTGACTGACGAAGAAATGGAAGGCAATGAATTTTTGCCAGATGAACAAAAAACCAAGCAGCTTGGGTCAGACCGTTTTAAATTAATTACCTGGCCAGGTTACAGCAAAATTGCCGAACAAACAAAAAAAGTCTGGGGAAAGGTACCAACCGCTGAGTGGATGTGTGAGGCTCACCCCCCCACAGTATTCAGGGCTATCCTTTCAGGTGAGCCCTATCCGATTAAGGCACTTCTGGTCTCAGCTACCAATCCCGTCAACTCTTACGGCGAAAGCAAACTGGTTCTTGAAGCAATGAGAAAAGTGGATTTCATGGTTACCTGTGACTACTGGATGACACCGACTGCAGCACTCTCCGATTATGTGCTTCCGATCGCGGGTGCACTCGAACGTCCGACCATTACCAGCAGTTATGGCTGTACAGATTTTCTGCTTGCTTCCCAGCGTGCCATTCAGCCTATGTATGAGAGGCGCAATGACTACAACTTCTGGAAGGATCTCGGAGTACGTTTAGGACAGCAGGAACACTGGCCTTGGGAAACAGTGGAAGATGCCTACCATGCCAAGCTCGAACCGGCAGGTTATGGATTGGATAATTATGACGAATTTGTTGAGTTTTACCGCTTTCATTTCCCCGAACGAGAATATTTTAAATATCAAAGACAAGGCTTTGCTACACCTTCAGGAAAAGTTGAATTATATTCCAGCGTTCTTGAAGAATTAGGGTACCCCCCAATGCCCGAATATGTAGGTCCGGTTGAAAACGAAATAGATCATCCGGAACTGGCCGAAGAGTTTCCGCTTGTATTAACAACCGGCAATGGTTTTATGCCTTTCCATCATTCAGAGCATTTTAACTTAAAAAATATGCGCTATTTAAATCATGAACCTTATTTTCAAATTAATCCTGTTACAGCTGAAGAATATTCAATCCAGGAAGGCGATTGGGTTTGGATTGAGACCAAGCGCGGCAGGATTAAACAGAAAGCGGATGTTACTCAGGCTGTAGCGCCAAGAGTTATTGTTACCCAAAGAGGTTGGTGGTTCCCGGAAAAGAGCATTTACGAACCGGAATTGGGCAGATGCTTGGAATCCAACACTAATGTTCTTACAAGTACCAGAGACGAAGACTGTGACCCCTTAAGCGGCACCTGGGCCAACAGGGGCTTATTATGCAGAATTTATAAGGTAATTGGTACCGATGAAAAGGGGGACAACTAATATGCCACGTTATGCAATGGTAATTGATACTCGCAGTTGTGTTGGCTGCCAATCGTGTACTGTTGCTTGCAGAACACATAATGAGCTGCCGGTAGACATGATTTATAACCCAGTTACGACCGTGGGACCTACTGGGGTTTTCCCGGATTTGCATATGGTTCATATTCCTCTCTTATGTATGCATTGCGGAAATACTCCTTGCGTTGATGCCTGCCCTACTGGGGCTTCCCAGGTTCGCTCGGATGGAATCGTTTGGGTGGAGGAGAAGAAGTGTGTAAGCTGCAAAGCTTGTGTAATGGCCTGTCCTTATGGGGCACGTGTTTGTAATCATGAAAAAGGAACTGTCCAAAAGTGCGATTTTTGTATGGATCGGGTGGATAAAGGCAACGTCCCTCGTTGTGTACAGAGCTGTCATCAGAAGGCTCGCATTTTTGGTGATCTTGATGATCCAACGAGTGAAGTATCGAAACTGATCAACGGAGAACATGCGGTACGCCTGCTGGGAGAGCTTGGCACCGAACCTTATGTTTTCTATATCTATGGATTGGAGGGACAGATCCGATGAGTCAGAAACATGAGACATGGGGATGGATGCTGGCAGTTGACTTTTTCTTCGCAGGTATGGGTGGCGCAATGCTTGTGATAGCGGGACTTGCAGATTTATTTTTAGGTGAAGGGACGACTTCGGTATTGGGTAACTTTGCTGCGCCTATAGCCGTTGGTTTAGGGGCTTGCTTATTGGTTCTCGAACTTGGCCGGCCGTTTCAATCCTGGCGTGTGTTTATGAATCCTAAGGCAATCCTTACTTTTGGAGCCTGGTGTATGCTGTTCTCCATAGGAGCCGGTTTTATCTTTGCTTCCTTTGGTATTGCAGCCCTTCCTTGGAGCGGCTTGGTAGCAGTTCGCAAGTTTTTTGCCTTGGTCTCTGTTGTTTTTGGTTTAATTGTTGCTACTTACCCTGGAATTTTGCTTGCGCGTCATAAAGCCAGGCCTTTCTGGACAGGTGCAGGAATTATGGGCTTATTCTTAATATCTTCCCTGGTAACAGGTGCTGCAGCCCATATTCTAAGTGGAGTTATTTTCCCGGCGACTTCTCCGGTGGTTCTTACGGCTCTGCCTTGGCTGGCAGCACTCTTACTGGCGTTACAGCTGATTCTCTGGATTGGGTATGTTTATATCAAGTACACCGGAACCACCGAAAGGGAAGCGGCTGCAGCGAAGAGATGGATCAGCGGCAATTATGCCGGTCTATTTAAAGGCGGCTTACTTTTCGCAGGATCTCTGCTGCCATTTATCTTATTCTTAATGTCCGGGGATGGTTGCAAAGTGACCGCTGCCTTACTTACTTTACTCGGCGGCGTTATGATGAGGATGTTGGTTGTTTACAGTGGACAAGACCGCACTTGGCTTCCGGGTGAACAAAAGTTTCGTTCCAGACTGCCTGTAGGCAATGAAGAGTTTTTAAAGCTATTAAAGTAAGGACTCTACAGATTTTTTACTTTTTGAGTATGATGTATTGCTCAAACATAAGGGTAATGACCAAACAGGTAGTTATAATGACCAAAACAGAAGTTATAGATAAAAGTAACGATCTCAACATAAATAGGCTGTTTGCTTATTGCAAATAAAGATAGTCGTACCTGTTGTTTAATCGAATCAGTTTTGGAAATAAAAGTGCATGTTTGAAAGATTATCGACAGTGCACAAAAGGAGATGGATTATGCAGCCTGACGTGAATACCGCAGTCCTCGATCATACAAAAAGCGTTTGTCCGGTCTGTTTGGAAGTGGTTCCAGCTCAGATTGTTGTCCGGGGAAAAGAAGTTTTCATGGAAAAGGTGTGTCCGGTACACGGGCCTGTAACCGCTTATCTATGGCCCGATAGCGAACACTATCATTGGATGCGTGATTTCAAAATACCTGCTATACGGCCACAGACGACAGTTTGTTCCCAACACGGCTGTCCAAAAGACTGCGGACCATGTCAATCCCATCTCCGGCATGCTGTTTTGGTTGAGATTGAACTCACTGAACGCTGCAACTTGCGATGTCCGGTCTGTTTTATGGCTGCTGAGGAAGTTCAGGCTGCGGCATCTCCTGGGCCTGGTTTGGAGGAGCTTCGGGCAAAGTATGAAGAGATTTTGAGAAAGACCGGCCCTCAAACCAGTATCCAGCTTACGGGTGGTGAGCCGACCATTCGTAAGGACCTCCCCGAAATCGTTCGTTTAGGTCAAGAGGTTGGTTTCTCGGCCATTGAAGTTAACACCAACGGCCTTGTAGTCGGAAGGGATCCGCTTTTTGTCAAAGAACTGGCAGAAGCGGGGATTAGCGGAATTTATCTTCAGTTTGATGGGGTAACGGGGGATGTCTACCTAAAGACCCGTGGCCAGGATCTGCTGGCAATAAAACTTCAAGCCATTGAAAACTGCAGGGTAGCCGGTGTCCAGGTCGTATTGGCAATGACCGTTATTGAGGGAGTTAATCATCATCAAATCGGTGATGTGTTGGATTTTGCTTTGAGCAATAAAGACGTCATAGCGGGAATTGCCTATCAGCCGGCATTTGGTTCGGGCCGCTTTGACGTATCTTTCCAAAAACGCCTGACCATGGGTGATGTCATATTTTTACTTGCCGAACAAAGTAAGGGCCGGATCGAACCTTATGACTTCTGGCCCTTGGGTTGTTCGCATCCTTTATGTTCATCTTCCACATATCTTATTGAACATCATGGAAGAATTAAACCCTTTACCCGCATGTTAACACCTCAGAAATACGTTGAGCATTTCAATCCGGACAGTCCACAGGGCTCTGTTTTAGCAGATATTGCTTATAGCCAATATCCCGAACTTGATCCGGGGATGTCCATCGTTATTATGAATTATATGGACGCAATGAATGTTGATCTTCAGAAGATGAAAGAATGCAGTATGGTGGTATCAGCTAAAGACGGAGGATTGATTCCATTCTGTGCTTATCAGTTAACAAATGTTGATGGAAAAAAGCGGAGTGAACTCAATCCGGAAGCAGGTCGATCTGTATGCTAGAAAGAAAGAACGTTCCCACTAACTGTCGTTTTTGTGGTTATCAATGTGGACTCATAGCAACTGTTCAAGAGGGAAGTGTCATCACGGTAAAACCAGACTCCAGCAGATTCCCTAATGATGAATTGGTTATACGGGGCTGCAAACGATGGCCAATGACACCTCAAATAATGGACCATCCCCAAAGAGTAAATTTTCCATTAAAAAGAGTTGGAGAACGGGGAAGCGGGCAGTGGCAAAGGATACCCTGGGACCAGGCTCTAGATGAAATAGCTGAGAAATTGCAGGAACTCAAAGAACGCTTTGGACCGGAGGTCTTAGCCACCAGTATTGGTGGTCCGCATACGACATTTTGGCCTCTGCACCGTTTCATGAACCTTTTTGGCAGTCCCAATAATATGGGAATCGGGCAGATTTGTTGGAATCCTGGAATTTGGGTAAATACCCTGACGTATGGTTGGCCGATCGATATGGAATTAGACCCTGCCCATACCACTTGTGCCCTGTTTTGGGGGGTAAATCCAGCAGAATCGGACAATTCTCTATTATGGCATAGCATTTTAGAATTCAGCCGGATGGAAAAACCACTGATTGTCGTTGATCCCAGGCGTACACGTACAGCAGAACAAGCGACTCTCTGGTTGCCGGTACGGCCAGGGACAGATGTTGTCCTTGCTCTAGGACTCTTACACGTTGTTATCGCAGAAAACCTTTATGACCATATATTTATAGAGAAATGGTGCCATGGATTTGATCGTTTACAAGAACAGATCAGACCTTTCACTCCCAGTTATGTTGAAGAGATTACAGGGGTGGAAGCTGCCGACATTATTCAAGCAGCCCGCTTATTTGCTCAAAGTCGTCCGTCAACTTTATACAGCGGGAGAGGAATTGACCAGCTTGGATCGAATAGCGTTCCCACGCATCGGGCCTTGGCGATTTTAAGGGCTATTACGGGCAACCTGGATGTTCCAGGTGCCTCTCACATCACAGAAATGCCCGATTTCATTCCGGAATTAGATCTGGAGCTGAGTGAACAATTTGCGGAGACGAATCCTCGATCCCTTGCTAAGGATAAGATATTGCTGCAATCCTATCAAGGTTATGAACATGTTCGAAAATTGACCATAAAGCATAAAAAGCGTCTTCCGATGCGCTACCTGACTTCAGCTCATCCCAATCTGGTTTGGAAAGCTATATTAACGGGAAATCCATATCCGATCCGGTCTATGGTTGTCATGGCATCCAACCCCTTGTTAACGCAGGCGGATACAAAGTATATTTTCAAAGCTCTAAAAAGTTTGGATCTCTTGGTGGTATTGGAGCTTTTCCAGACACCTACAGCGATGCTCGCTGATTATATACTGCCAAGTGCGGGTATTTTAGAGCGCCCGTTATTGGAAACCAAAGCAGGTACAGCCAATATCGCCTATGGCGGAGATCAGGCGGTAGAACCCTATTATGAACGGCGTGCTGACTTTTACTTTTGGAAAGAGTTAGGGAACAGACTGGGCCAGGCTGATGAATGGCCCTGGGAGACTTACCATGATGCCTTAGAAGCGAGCCTTGCTCCCATCGGATTAAGTTGGGATGAATTCTGTTCAACCGGCTTGTATGTCAAGCTAAACCGTTATGGGAAGCATGAAGATAATAATCCGGAAAACGGTCTTCCTCAAGGATTTGCAACAACGAGTGGTAAGGTAGAATTATTCAGTGAGGTTTTAGAAAAAATAGGCGCAGATCCTTTGCCCCATCCCCAACAACTGCCCCAAACAACGAAAGATTATCCTCTGTTACTGACGAGCGGTGCCCGTTACCAGCCCTGCTATGCTTCCAGTTTTCATCAGATTGAGAAATTCAGGTCTATGCATCCCGATCCCTGGGCAGAAATAAGTGCCGTCACAGCAGAACGCATGGGATTAAGCGATGGCAGTCCGGTGTGGGTAGAAACGGAGCGGGGTAAAGCCAGATTTATCACCAAGATCATTGAAATGTGTGATGATGTGGTGAGTGTTGAATATGGCTGGTGGTATCCAGAGATGCTGCCAACAGAACCCACTTTAGGTGGGATGTGGATTTCCAATGCCAATATTTTGACCAGTGGTGATTTCGATACTTCTGATCCTTTGGTCGGAACTTGGACCTATAATGGTATACCCTGTCGTGTAAGCAAAGCCTAAAAAAGCTGGGAGGAAGTCAAATGCCCAAAAAAGTCATCTTCGATTGTGACAACACAATGGGAATACAGGGGTGTGATGTGGATGACGGCCTGGCATTGCTATACCTTCTTGGCCACGTCAGAATTGAGCTCTGCGGCATTACGACCACTTATGGGAACAGCGACATTGATTCTGTCTACACCAATACAAGCAGAATGCTCGATGAAATAGGGTATCGGCATATTCCTTTACTAAAAGGATGTCCGGATCCATTAACTCCAGATAGCGAAGCAGTTGATTATCTAATTCAAGAGGTTAATAAACAGCAAGGAGACATCGCCATACTCGCTACCGGTTCCCTGACAAATTTAAAGGCTGCTTATCAGCGCGACCCATCTTTCTTCACGAAAGTATCTGAAATCGTGGTTATGGGTGGAATTACCGAAGAGCTGAAAATCAACGGCAAAATCCTTGATGAACTGAATTTTTCGTGTGACCCGGAAGCTGCAGAAATCGTTCTGAAAATGGGCAGAAACATTTCCGTCATAACGGGAAACAACTGTTTGAACGCCTTTTTTGAACATGGAGATTTTATCAAACGATTAGCAGCAGTGAATTCACCGTTGTCTAACTATATTAACGACAAATGCAAACCTTGGTTTCAGTATATGATGGAACTTTTTAATATTAATGGTTTTTACAATTGGGATATTGTAGCAGCAGTTTATTTAACAAGGCCGTTACTTTTCACCAATGACTGTCAATTCATTTCACCTCTATTGGAGGATTTAAATAAGGGCTACATACTTCATCATGATATCAAAGAATCACTATGTTTTATAAACTTGCCGAAAATAACCCAGCCTCAGGAATTCGCAGAAGAATTCTATCAAGCATGGGGTTTAATATAAATTCATCTGTTAAATTTCTATTGGTGTCCCTTCCCTTTCATAACCCTACTAGACCGTGTTCACTAGTAGGGTATTTAATTTTCTTTTTTAGATATTTAGGTCAAAAATGAAAAAGTAATCTCAAAATGAAAACAGTTTTCTTGATTTTATACAAGGATTATAAAACGTTTGATGCAAAAAGTGGCATATAATAGCCTTTATAGCTGAAATGTTTAAGATAATAAGTCTTGGCACAGGACTTGCAATATATATAGATGAGCGTATCAGTCTTCTCAAGATTAAATAAGACATCAAAGGTGGATAAACAAAAAATACAACACTATTCCTTTAAAGTTTTATAAATGAATAGACTTTCTCTCCGAGCCTTGGATCCTAAAGTATTTGCTATGGATTAAAGGTCTGGACAATAGTCCACGGAGTAACGGAAGAAATTCTGTTACTTGCTGTTTCGCGAAGGAGATGCAATATAATGATGATTTTGCTTGCCAAGCTTATCATACTTCTATACCTGCATATCCTGCAGGTATTTTTATTATTCATATAGACGATGTGGAAGGAGAATTAGGATGAAGAAAAATGTCTCATTGGAAGAAGCGCAACAGATTCTATTGGCTAACTGTGCTTTTGTAGAAAAGAAAAACTACAATCTCATCGATTCCCTGACAAGAATACTGGGTGAAGATATTAAGGCAAAGGAAAACATCCCTCCTTTTGCCCGTTCTCCCTATGATGGCTACGCGTTACGAGCTGAAGATGTTATTGAAGCATCTCCAGATAAGCCCAAAATCTTAGCGGTTATTGAAGAAGTGCCGGCAGGCTATGCACCGCAAAAAGAAATTACAGCGGGTAAGGCTACCAAAATACTTACGGGTGCTCCAATTCCTGTTGGGGCTGATTGTGTGATTAAGTATGAAGATACCAAGTTCCAGGATAACCAGGTATCTATATTCCATCCCCTCAAAAAGGGAGAGAATATCATCCCTGCTGGTGAAGATATCCGGGATGGAGATATTATTGCGTCAAAGGGTGCGGAAATCACTCCACCGGTAATAGGCCTTATGGCTTCTTTAGGTATTACTGTTATTTCAGCATTCAAACGTCCAAGGATAGCAATCGTGAGTACAGGTGATGAGCTGATTGATCTGTATGAACCACTTACTCCGGGCAAAATCCGTAATAGTAATAGTTATACCCTGGCTGCCTATATTCGTTGCATTGGCGCAGAACCTGTCATAATTGGAACAGCCAAAGATAAAAAGAGTGAAGTGGCTTCACTGATTGAGGACGGACTGGAACGAGCCGATATGGTCATAACGACAGGGGGAGTGTCGGTTGGAGATTATGATGTCGTTAAAGAAGCGGTCAATCTGCTTGGCGCAGAGACACTATACTGGAAAGTAGAAATAAAACCAGGCTCACCGACTTTGGCTGCAGTAAAAAATGGAAAGGTCATTATGGGGTTGTCAGGAAACCCTGCGGCAGCCATGGTAATCTTTCAACTCTTAGGAATTCCTTTTATCAAAAAGATGGCTGGAAGAAGAGACTATCTGCATCAAATGATCGATATTACCTTAAAAAAGGAATTCAAAAAACCCAGTCCCCGCAGGAGATTCTTAAGAGGAAGGCTTGTACTGGAAGAAGGGCTAACCTTGATAGAAACGACGGGTGACCAAGGAAACGGTGTGCTTCGGTCTATGGTTGGGTGCAATGTTCTTGCAGAAATCCCTGAAGGAAGCGGTGCTGTCAAAGCTGGAGAGGAACTTAAAGCTTACCTTATAGATTAGTCAACAAGAAATGAGGGATTAAGAATGAGAAAAGTCCGTGTGGAAGATGCCATAGGGTTGAAGCTTTGTCATGATATTACCAAGATGATTCCAGGTGAGTTTAAAGGTGCAGCTTTTAAACGAAACCATATCATTCAACATGAAGATATTCAGGAACTGCTGAGTATCGGCAAAGAACACATCTATATCTGGGAAGATCAGGCGGATGAAATCCATGAAGACGATGCTGCAGTAAGAATTGCCAAGGCTGTAATAGGAGAAAATTTGAGTTTCTCAGAGCCGGAAGAGGGGAAATCTGTTATAAAGGCCACTCAAAGGGGACTGCTTAAAGTAAATAGTGATCTGCTTAAGGCAATCAATTCTATTGAAGATGTGACCATACCGTCACTGCCAAATAATTATATGGTGGAAACAGGGCAGAAAGTTGCCGGAGCCCGTATTGTTCCTCTGGTGACAAGGGAAGAAAATATTTGCGAGGTAGAGAGACAATCTCAATTACATGGCCCGGTATTCAATGTCAAACCTTATAAGAAATTGAAAGTTGGCATTATTATTACAGGTAATGAAGTCTATAAAGGGATTATTAAAGATAAATTCGGACCTGTTATTCAGAAGAAGATGGACTATTTCGAAGCAGATATTATCGGTCAGACGTATTGTCCTGATGAAGTAGGTATCATTGAAGAACATATCTTTTATTATCTGGAAAGAGAAGCTGATCTCATTATGGCTACAGGCGGCATGTCTGTAGATCCCGACGATCTTACTCCGGGAGCCATAAAAAACACCGGAGCACAGATTGTGACATATGGTCTTCCTGTCCAGCCAGGAAATATGTTTATGCTGGCTTATCTTAACAATGTACCGATCTTAGGTGTACCCGGAGCAGCCGCTTATTTTAAGACAACAATCCTGGACATCATTCTGCCTAGAATATTTACTGAAGAAAAAATAACTAAAGCAGATCTGATTTCGATGGGTGAAGGTGGCTTGTGTCTGGGCTGTCAAGCCTGTCACTATCCTAATTGTTACTTTGGAAGGTGAAAATGAAAGGATAGGGGGATTGCTTTTAGGACAACCCCTTTATCCCAAACTTATGAAATGTAGATAAAAATATCTTGGGTTTAGCCCAGATGAATAAGACATCTTGCCGGAGAGTACGAGGAAAAGAGGAGCAAAAAATGATTGATGCTTATAATCGGGACATTAACTATTTAAGAATATCCGTGACGGATTTATGCAATCTAAAATGCAAGTATTGCATGCCTGAGAAAGGCATTCCCAAAAAGGAACATCAGGAGATTCTTCGTTTGGAAACCATTGAAAAGATCGCACAGGCCGCAGTGAAAATTGGTATTAACAAGATCCGACTTACTGGAGGTGAGCCACTTATCCGCAAAGGTATTTTGGAGTTGGTCGAGAATATCGGTAAGCTCAAAGCCAAAGGATTAAAAGACTTGGGGTTGACCACAAATGGTCTTCTGCTTAAAAGATTTGCGGAGCCTTTAAAAAAGGCAGGCCTTACACGGGTAAATATCAGCCTTGACAGCCTTGATGAAAATAAATATCAAGCAATTACCCGCTGTGGACAACTAAAGGATGTCCTCGAGGGGATCCAGGCCGCCAAAGAAGCCAAATTGTTCCCACTGAAGCTAAACGTTGTCCTGATTGGGGGCTTTAACGATGATGAGATTGAAGATTTTGTCGGTATGACCATCGATCAGGATGTTGAAGTCCGATTTATTGAACTGATGCCATTGGGAGAAGCGAGTGACTGGGATAAAAGCCATTTCCTGTCGGGGACAGAGATTCTTAAGAGGGTTCAACGTCTTATCCCCATGCCTTTTAAAGGACACGGCAGTGTGGCCCGGCTTTACAAATTGCCCAACAGCAAAGGAAAAGTGGGTATCATCAGTCCGTTAAGCAGTCATTTCTGCAACTACTGCAATCGGATAAGGATCACTCCGGACGGTAAACTTAAGCCTTGTTTACACTCTAATGTTGAAATAGATATTCGCAATTATCAAGAAAACAATCTGGAGAGATATCTCCTGGATGGCATTAAAGCAAAACCTATCAGGCATTGTATGTTGAGCAATGATTTTATTCCCGTTGCCAGAAATATGCATGAAATCGGAGGATGACCAGATACTTTCAAATGAACAAGGAGTGAAAAGAGATGGAGGAGCTTACGCATTTTAACGAAGAAGGCAGAGCAAGAATGGTTGATCTCAGTCATAAATCCAACACCGCCCGAGTTGCTGTTGCGCATGGCGAGATCAAGATGAAGCCTGCAACGCTCGCCCTTGTCAAGAATCAATCATTCGCCAAAGGCGACGTTCTGGCCGTATCACAAGTGGAGGCAATATTAGGAGCGAAAAAAACAT
>CAYZDF010000039.1:0-27525 GCA_964477085.1 uncultured Gracilibacteraceae bacterium
GTTTCTCCCAATCCGGGATATTCCTGCATCATGCTGAATAACGATGTCAACCTTTCTTTCACCGGGCCCTGTGGAAGCAAGGTGGGCTATAATCTGCCTTGCTTCGGATGAGCTGTGAAAGTCCTCCCGCGCAAAGCCCGGCAATGAACCCCTGGGAAGGCTGGGGGTTAAGTTAATTCCTCTCATATCTGAATGGATCGTTCCTGCCGCATTCCCTTCCAAAGCTGATTGCGTCATTATTCCGGAGAACATGGGATGCAGCCCGCCCGGCCGTGAAGGCGTGGCAAAATGAGTTTCCATCGCGAAACTCTCCGGGAAATGTATTCCCCTTCCCTGGCTGATGTTAATCCTGTCCTGGATATTAATAGCACGCAATCCCGTATTTATTTCGGCCAGCCGCATGTAAGACGGACCCGACCTCCTGCCAGCCCTCCCAAAAGCCACAACTAAACTGTCACGGTCAGGATGAGGTATCCGTGAGGAATCAAAGTTATCATCCAATCCGCTCGGATCTTGCCGCATAATGGGATTGTTGGCCGCATACCTGTATGAGTTAATACCGCCATTTATCCCGATCGGATCACTGCTGAGCCATCTCCCCAGCCATGGGAGGTAATACCTGGCGCTGTGGTAATTTAGTCCGGTTTCCTCATCCCGCTCCATACCGGTGTATCGGTAGCGTTTGGCGGCTGATCTAACGGCCGCGTTTTTGGCCTGGTACGCTGTAGTGCCGAAGGGATGGTATTCTTCGTAAGAAATTACTTTGGCGTCGCTTGTCCCATCCAGTTCCAGACCAGCCGAACCCAGATGGTTAGGCAACTGGTAGCGCACCAGGTGTTTTTCCGTGCCGTCATCCACATCATTGCGTGTTTCGATCATTACAAACCTATGCTGCTGATCCGTCAGGCTCAGGCTGATACGCTCCAGTCCGGTGTCCGTGCCACTGTGTTTTATGTAGAGTTCATAGCCGGCAATATAAATCCGCTCATCCTTTTTGCTTGGCGTAATGCCGACGCCGGCCTGGTTTTCGGTTATTTTGCGGATACGCTGACCCTTTCCGTCATACTGATAGTAAGTTGTTTCGGGTGTGCCGCCATCGGTACGTCTTTGCCGGATGCTCTTCACAAATTCTTCTTTGAAATTCCAACCCATCTCTTCCAGGTGCGACATAGCGGTTATATACCCATGCTGGGGATGGTGGTGATAGGTATAGGTGTTTGCTCCGACCTGAGTGCTGAGCAGCCGGTTGTTTTCAGCCTGGTAGTTATAACTCCTTGTCCATTTGTTGTCCATTGCCAGGTGCCGCATGTTTAGGATATTGCCAACAGCGTCGTACCGGTAAATTTGGGTATAATTCCGCACTGCCATGGGGTCGTCAGGGTTGAGCTGATGGATGTACGGGGCGTCGTTCCAGTTATCCCGCTCGTTAAAATCAAGGGCGGCGGCGTTTTCTCTGCCGGTAGCTTCTATCAGCCGGTAGAGGGCGTCGTAGGTATATTCGGAAATTCCGGTTATCCTATCATTTCTGAAAAACACCGCCGGGATATTCTTATCTTCTATGTGTGTGATATTACCCACCGGATCAAAGGTATAAAGCCAGTCCTGCAGCGGTTCGTTATTCCGCCTTTTGGATTCCAGCCGGCTGAGGCGGAAAGTTTCCCTGTCATAGTAGTATTTGGCGACAACATCGCTGCCGTAGACGATTTTACTGCGCTGTCCTTTTTCGTTATAGTCAATATCTTTTATGTAAGTGGTAGTAATGGAGGGATCGGAATGGGCAACAGTCTGCCCATTGAGTAATCCTGTTTTATTATAGGAAAGAGTAATTACGCTGCCGTCCGGCGCCGTTTGCCTGATGATTCTGCTCATGGCATTAGTATCGACAGTAAAGGTATAGCTGTCGCCATCCAGGTCCGATGTCAGATTGACATCCGTCCAGTTAACTACGGTTTTATAATTTTTATGTAGTTTGCGTGTGGTTAAACTTGGATTGCCTTTGAAATCATATGCCGGTGTTTCAATCAAACCGGCTGTATCATAACGTTTTACCGCCTGCCCCCGGAGATTTTTCAGTTCCGGATTTATTTCTGCTTCCCCATAGAAAATCCGGTCAAAAATATGGTCAAGCGGGGTATCGCCATCGCCACCCAGGACCTTGCTGTACGCCGGGCGGTGCAGGATATCGTAAAAATATTGAAACTCATGTCCGCGTTCGTCCCAGGTGCGCAGCGGGTTGCCGAGAATATTGGCCAGCAGCCAGCGCTGCCCCGTATCCATGCTGTTTTGATACACTTTATTGCCCAGCATATCGTATTTGTACAGTGTCACCAAATTATTACGGGCGTCAATTACACCGCGCAAGTTGCCCTCGCTGTCCAAATTAATCCTGGTATGCTGAAACACATCTCCCTCTGTGTCCGGATGCTTAAGATGGTCGACGGACAATACCGCTCTTCCCAAAGAGTCAAAATGCTGGATTGTGGGTGTATTGGCATGCCGGGCGGCTTTTTCAGCCGCTGTTTGTTCTTTGCCGGGGTCTTTGCCCGCCGCTGTCAGCTCGGCGTCGATCAGGCGGCTGATGCGGTTGTGATACCAGGAAGATTCCAAAACAGTATCGTTGGGGTCATAGATTGTCTGCTTCCACGAGTCAAATTCGGTTTTACTGAATGTTCCGTCGGGCATTTCAGTTTTAATCAGCCGCCCCGGCGCATCGTAATAGAGGATAGGGGTAACACCTGTTTCCACCAGTTCTTTCAAGTCTTCGTAATGGGGCGTGATCGAAAAATAAGGTTCGTATTGTTTGACGGGATTGCCCTTGTTATTGAGGATGGTCCTGCCGCTGCCAATCCAGCGCAGCTGTTTGAGGGGGGAGGCCCCGGTATCAATCTCCGTAATCGTGTAGTGATCGTCCGGAAATACTGTCACCTGTTTAGCCAACCCCGGTTCGGCCTGTACTTTTTTCATTACTACCTGCCCCAGACCGTTGGAATACTCAAAACTAAGCTGCACAGGTGAATCGTTGTTTATTTGAAAATGCTCTTCACGAATAATGGAAGCGACGGCTAACGGTTGGCCGAAGTTCTTATAGGCATCAAAATCATAGACAAACCTGGCAGTTGCGTGTTGCAGCAAATCCTTGCCAAGGTTAGTCAAGTAGACGGTGTCGTCGGCATTGAAGAAATCAGCCGCCCGTGTTTGATCGAGCGTGGTGGTGGCCTCACTTAAACCGTTTAAGTCATCCGCTTCATTTCCCTTGCCCAATATTGCCATAGCCTTGACCAGGCCTAATTCATCGGTGAGTGTTTCGGAGAAATTATTGTTGGCGTCTTTCATCCGCTGCGGTAACAGCGTCCGGAAATTTAACTTGTCAACCCTCACTTTATTGCCGACAGCGTCTTCAGTTTCTTCGATAAAAAGATAATAGCCGCCATAATATTTTACCCTGGTTACGGCACCGTAAGGGTCTGTGTAAGAGATGGGCATAAAGAAACGGTCCCCTGCCTGGACAGCAGTTTCTCCTTCTTCAAGGTACTGAACGGTGCCGGAACGTATCCACCAAAAGTCATCGCCTTCGCTGTGGGTGAATTTCCCCTCCAGCATCATGGCTGCATCGACCTTTGTCCCGAAAATATCATTGATGAGAGCTGGCGTATAAGCCAATTGATAGCTTTCAAATGTCAGGCCTTTGCCTTCTAAGACATGCAGAGGCAAAGCCCCGGTAAGGTCTTTATTGTAATAAACTGTTCGCAAATGCTCGATCAGTCTTTTCAGGGAAGTTTCCGGAGGGGGCTCGGCCTCTGTTTGGTGATATTCTGTTTCGGCGGAACAGGTCAGAATGCTGTTAAAATCGCTTAGGCTGTAGTAGGCTCCGGATTTCGCCACACCCTTGAGTTCATAGGTTTTGGCTTCGGAGGGGAGTCTTAAGCGATAAACGTTGTCATCTGTCACATCATTGGTAAAAACATTCTCGGTGCAGATGATTGTAGTTTTGTTCTGCGCTTGCTGCGTTTCCACCGGAAGCGTACTGTCGGCAATCATTCGGGGGTATACCACAGCGACTGTTTCCAGGATATTGCCGTACTCATCCAGTTTGATATTCAGATTATGGGCAATGCGCGGGTCTTCTGTATGGCGTTCATAGCTGTAGGTTATAGCTTCACTTTCTTTGACCACAAAGACGGCATGTCTGTTTTGTCCTTTTGGCTGCAACAGTTCCACAACACAGTTGTGCGCTGCGACAGAATAAGGCGTCAGCTCTGCTTGCAGCTCGGCGGGAGTGGCGCCGTCAAGAGGGGCGTCTTTGGCAAACACTTCTGAACGCAAAACCATACTCTTGCAGGAACGTAAAGCTTCCCGCCATTCCTGGGCACTAAGGCGGTCAATAACGGATGGGGACAGTCCCGGGGCCGCGATAATTCTGGCGTCAGGCAGTGCCAGTTCATGGTTTGTTACGGAAAAACCCTGTCTGGCCATTTCCTCATACCAGTATTCATGCGCAAACTGGCTGAGGATTTTATCCCTGCTTATAAACGCGCCGGTATGGAACCAAGTCCTGGTATAGACCGGCACCTGGTGAAGTTCACTGTCCACAACGTTATTCCCGGAGCTTTTGAGCCAATGCTCGAAATGTTCGGTATCCATCTGCTCCACCATGCCAAAACCTCGGAATTCTCTTTCGGCATGGTCATAATAGCCGTGATGGTATTTGTAAGAACTGACAAAACGATAACCCGAGATCATATCCCGCGTTTCGATTTGGGAAAGGCAGTGCACTGGGAAGTGGAGTTTGCTTACCCAGGGCCTGCCCGCCAGCTTGTCTTCAAGGTAGAACCTGGTGGAGGGTGTATATTCAAGGGCAACTTCTTTGCCTAAATTATTTTTGTAACCGATCAGGATATGGGGTTTCCTGCTGTTCATCAGGTCAACATATCTTAACGGGTCCGGAGCATCTTTCGCCAACCCGCTTGACCATACGATACAGGCCACGCCGGTTCCCAACAGGTCTGCGACCGTGATTGCGCCCTGGTTGTGTATTTCCGGGAAAGCATCAATTTCAAAAGGTGCTGTGCTGAAAGAGTTGCCGCTTAAATTCATCCAGCAGCTGAATTTATTTTTACCCAGGTAGATAATGTCTGTCGTGCCGGAGCCGTCTATGTCCGCCAACCGCAAAAACGCCGGATTAAATAGGTCCGGCTGGTCAAACACGGGAGCCCTGTCCATAGCAACTTTCGCCCCGAATTGGCCATAGCCCAGATTTGGCCAGTAACATATTTCTCCGTTTCGGATCCTGACGATGTCCGTCAACCCGTCTCCCGACATATCAGCAATGAATATACTTTGTTGGGGGTCGGCAAATACCATATGCGGACCGGTTTCCTCATCAAAAGGCTTTACGGTTTTATGAACACCGGCAAAGCCTTTTCTTCCTGCCGATTCGTACCAAGTAAAGACCTGGTCTTCGGTAAGCAGAACTTCCGGCATGCCGTCGCCGTTAAGGTCAATCATGCGGGCGTTGGGATCTCCCATATTGATATTGGGGATAACCTCAAATGCCCGAAAAGCCTGCCACTTTTCGTCAGCACTCAGCTCAAAATAGCCTTTTGGTTCCGTATGGAGACTGACAAGCTGCTTGCCGCCGTCAGCATCCAGGTCCGCCAGCTGCAACTGTCTCCCCATGCCAGAGAAAGAGGGTTTGGGAGAGACTAATTTTGCCTGCGCAAACCTGCCCGCCCCCAGATTGTGTTTATAATACCAGCCTTCGCTTTGTTCGGTTAAGATGCCCGGCAACCCTTCATTAAATAAATCTGTGATTTGATATTGGGAGCCGTCAATGCCGGCAGGTGCCTGCGCCAAATCTTCCGGTGCAATTCTCTTTATTTCTTTATTCCAATCGTGATTTTGATATGCGAACTCAATAGGGGGAAGACTCTTGCAGGTGTAAGTTCCATTTTCCTGTTTGATATACCCGCGTGCCGTCATGCTTTTTAAAAAAGTAAAGCCTTCTTCCTTAAGGGTGTCATATTCGAAGTCCGAAGATCTCACCAGCGCAAAACCGCCGGGCAGTTCATTAAAACAATGAAAAAGCAGGACCCTTTGGCAAAGCCGGGTGGTCCGGATTTCAAAACCCGCTTTATAGTCGGAAAAGGCGTCTTTGCGGAAGTCCCAGGGATTTTTCTTATTATAAGGCGTCTCTGTATCGTATTCACCATAATCCAATACTGTTTGGAACATGTAATCCGTCTCAGGCGGGAAGGCATCGTTGAAATTTTTATATGGGGTTTTATTGCCGTATACTACCTTTTCCAAATACAAATTAGTATAGGTGATGTCGTCGTCCTTAAAGCGGTTGCGGTGATGAAGAAGCGCATCATCAAAACCGGCGCTGTTTTCCTTTTGATATATGTATTGGGCGCAATTCCCTTTATCATCAAAGATAAATTCAGGCAGCCATTGGAATATTTTATGTGGCTCTTCCGGATTAACAATCCTGGAGTTTTCACTCCAGCCGAAAAGGGTTGTTATATTTTCTTTAGATATGACCCGCCACTTTATTTCTCCGGAATTTTTATGAACCCATCTTTCGATGCGGGCAAAGAGACCCTCAATTCTGGGTCTATAAAATCGAATGGTAAAAAACCCATCATCCGAGTCTTTTTCTTTAATCACATAGTTGCCGTCAACGCCCAGACTGAAGCTGCCATCCGGTTCTTTACCGAATTCCGGAACAAGATCTTCCGCCTCGGAAAGAAGGAAAACGTCTGAATCTATATCATCCAGGTACTGGGGAAGCCCCTTATCGGTTTTTCTTTTGATGGAAGATAGGTTGAGATTCCAGCCCAGTCCAAAAACGCTGTTCCCCGCACCGGAATTATAGGATAGACCCAAAAAAGGAGAAGCGCCTCTGGCCTGAGAAAACGGCAGAGGGATGGAGAAAGAAGCTGAACCATTTTCCGCGTTGACAGTAAACTTCTCATCAATCCCTTTTATTGCTCCGCCCCCCTTCGGCAAAGAAATAGAAGGAATTTCAATTGCATTGGATTTTGTTTTTCCGCCGTCCGTCTCGAGGAATTGAGATAAAGCAGTTTTATTTGCAGTTCGCTCGTTCATTTGATTATTATCCTCCATCTAATGTTTCGGAAAAAGCAAATGTGTTGCAATTCGTTTATTATATTATTGTTTTACCAATATACCATTATTTGGTATTTATTACAATATACACCTTGACATAATCTAAATAAAATACCGGACGCCGGACAACTCATCTATCAGGGAGATTTAGAGGGACTGACAAGCTGTAATGAATCCTTAACCGGCCGATCCGGTGTCCCTCTTTGAATCAAAATATCAACGTAGCTGAAAAAATAAAAAGGGGTATCCTTCATTCAATATATGTACGGTATTAAATTTTACCACTGTAAAACACAGCCCAATTATTGAAAACACCCGGAACCGAATTTTGCCTTTTCCAATGTATCAACCGCTATTAAGGTAAGCCGAATATTGCTTATTTTTTAAAAATATTATCCTCCTATAAACGCTTTACTCTTTTAGATAAGAGTTTTAGTATTTTCTCATAGGAAAGAGGCGGACCTGCACTTACTTCTTTGTCCTCAATAAACAATGCATCGGATATTCCCCACTCTGAAAATACATTTCTGTCAAAAGTGTTTATTTGCTGGAATATCACCTTATCACCAAATTCCGCTGCCGCCCTTTTTGCTCTTTCCGACATGGCATTTTGAGCCGGGCAGTAACCGTTAATAAAGGAAGTAACTGTTATCTTTCCTGGATTTATACCTGCCTGGGGCTTTTTCACTTGTTTTATCCACTTTGGAGGGACGGCGTCATCAGAAAAGGACTTCCACAAAAGTGTCTGTAAACTGCTCTGATCTACTTTTGTATATCCTTGCTTTTTAAACCATGACGCTTTCATCCAGAACGGCAGTGACATCCCCCAGGCAACCATCGCTTTCGCTCCTCTGTTCCGGGCATCAGCTTCGGCAGCCTGGAGCAAAGCTTTCCCCATCCCCTTTTTTTGAAAATTCCCCCGTCCTTGTTTATGTCCATGAACCCATATGCATTTTATGAAGTATAAATCCTTGCCTTCTGCAAAGGAGTATTCTATCGGCACATATTGTATCATTCCTCCGACTTCTCCGTTATCATCGATCGCCAATTTTACCCCTAAGCCCTTATCCTTCATTTTATGATACCAATTACATTTGTGGTCCCCTGCTTCCTTCATTTCTTCAGACCAGTCTTCCAGGCAAACAAAATATAATTTTTCATGGTTTTCGGTTAAATCAATCACTATCATTTTTAAACTCCTCCCTTATTCAAGTTTTCTATAAATATTTTTGAAGACTCAGTTATTTCCTTATTCCAAAGGGCAAATTCTCTTTTCAACTTTATAGCGGCCCAATTTTCAGGAAGATAAATATCCGGCAGCAGGGGATCTTTAAAAAGTATATTTACAATGGTATTACCGGTAATTATCTTTTCCTTATAAGCTTCTTTCGGAGCAAGCCCTTGTGTTTTTCTCCTGCTTTCTTTAACAATCTCAAGACCATATTCAAAATCCTTATTGATGCCGTACAAATTCCATAAAGCGGAAACCTCTTTTGGAGAAATTTTATTAAAAAAATCAAATTGAATTGCGCAGCAGTATTTGTTAGAAAAAACCTTTTCCAAGTGCTGTTCCAGCTTTTCCGTCCTGTTTAATGGTCTTACCCAAAAACCAGGATGATAGGAAACAAACCGGTATACCGTAAGCTTCTTTCTAATATAGTGCCTTTCCGACTTTTCTTTATCCGGAACAGAAAATGAAACTCCCCACCATTTCTTGTCCCAATCACTCCAGTCAAGCTGTTCAAAACTTAATGCTACGTTTTGTTTCAGAGAAGCTCCTCTATCTGCCAACCTATAGAACGCGCTTTTTCCTTTGCGGCTGAATTTCAGCAGCCCTTTTGCCGACATTCTGGATAAGTTGGTACGCAGCTGTGACTCGTTTATATCAAATAAAGAACAAAGCTGTATTAGTTCACTTACTGAGTATTCACTTTTATTCGAAGCCGCCATAATTGCAAAAATTAGCTCGCTGCCTTTCATAAAACCACCGTTATATTACATGTTTATAATTATAATAATATTTTTGTAATATAAAATCTAGTCCTAATAAAAAAAATTGGTTTCAACCAATAATAAAGAGCCGGAGTATTTTTTCTAAACCCATATAATAAAGCACTCGCCAATAAAATCAGCAGATGCTTACGAAAATTCAAGTATATATGGGTAGCAATAACAAAAATGGAGGCCTCCCAGAAAGATACCTCCATTGTTTCCATTATTGTATAGATAACTGATATGGCTGATCTGAGAAACCCTGTCTCCTGCTTCTTTGCGCGTCTCTTGAGAAAAAAGCTCCCAGTCTGACATGAAAATGCTGATGCCGAGAATCTTCCTTGGCGCTATTTATGTTCGATTTCGGTCACGCATTCACTTTTGATCTTGCCCACCAGAAATTGCAGCGCGTCAATAACATGGGGTCTGATATCGCCGCCTATCAGGACGTACATAATGTCGTCGCCGAGTTCGAGCAGTCCTTCATTCAGCCAGACCCTGACATAGAAGATGCCTTCTAACTTATAGGTCTCGGCGACAGCCGCGTCCACCTTTGCCGCATCATAAGCAAATTCAAGTTTCTTGACGGTCGAACCGTCGTCAATTCCCTGGCGCACCTTGGCTTTAGGCGTTTGGCGCACAACGCCGTTATGAACCAAAAACATCCCTTCCTGTATCGCCGCCGGGTCGGCTTTAGCTTCTTTGAGCCACGCATCGATAGACGGTGCCGGTTTTTTCATATTTTCATTGATCATAAACCTATACACTCCTTTTTCCAATGGATTAGCTACATACTAATAATTATATCATTTCATTTGTTTTTTCCTCTTAGGTTTTGGAATCGGAATAACCGGCTCCAATAAAGCTATGACTTCTTTGCTGAATTCAGAATTGTCTATGTCAAGTATATAATGTTCTTTTGCTCCGTCATAGGGAAAACCTTTCTCTGCGTCTTTCATCTTTTCACTGATACATTCAAGTATTTTTACAAAAACTGTATTATCACAGACTAGAAGTATAGGTTTCTCATTCACATAAACCATATACTCTCCAAACATTTTCTTATAGCGAACAGCACCAGCACCGCTGATCTGTTCACAAACAAATTCTATAAAATCTGCTGTTGTTGCCATACTATAACCTTTCTTTCGTCTAATGTTTGCATAGTGTTTCTATTTAAATAATTTCTGTGACACAATCATTTCTCCAACTCTTATTTTAGATAATTGTATCACTATATTTTTCCATATGATATCATGATTTTGTTGTTCAACATTTTTTGCACCACAACCCTCTCGCTTTTTTACAACATATACGACGTTGCTGATTCTGTGTCCGATTGCTCTAATGTGAACATAAATTTCTTTGCTCCTTCCATTTATCTATGGACTCTTGTTGAAAACTTAGCATAATTATGATAATATTAAGCTAAGCTATTTGAGAGGTGAATAATATGCCGCATATTAGACCAGTATCTGACCTTCGCAACAATTTTGCCGATATATCAAGGACTGTCCACGAAAGCTCAGAGCCTGTTTTTCTAACGAAGAACGGTTACGGCGATATGGTCGTCATGAGTATGGAGGCTTTTGAGCGCCATCAGTTTGACAGCGAAGTCTACATCAAGCTGAAGGAAGCGGAGCTGGAAGCTAAGACTACAGGCAAACGCTTTTCGCATGATAAGGTGTTTTCCTCCCTGAGACGCAAGCTTCAGGAGAAGGTTGCGGAGGATGTATAAGCTTTCGTATCTGCCGCTTGCCAACCGCGATATTGTCGACGCCGTAAACTATATTGCCGATGGGCTTTTCGCACCGAAGGCAGCTCTTGACCTTTTGGACGCACTCGACAAGTCAATTTCCCGCTTGAAGGACTTTCCGTATTCCTGCCGCGTTTACCAGCCGGTAAAGCCTTTGGAGCAGGAGTACCGCATCATGACCGTCAAGAACTATGCTATTTTTTATACCGTCGACGAACAAAAAAAGCTCGTTGAGATAACCCGTGTAATTTACGCAAAGCGAAATCTCGACAATCAGCTTTAGCCCAACCATTCTTCGGACAACCGCAGCCTTGCGGCTGTCCGTCTGCGTCTTTCAAGATATGAGCCTTACTTCGTCAAGACACTGAAAATGGTTTCTCTCACAGTTCCAGAAGAGCCTAATAAAGAAATTGATTCATGGTTTTTAAATATGATAATGTTAATGAACATTCTTTACTCATTACTACTAATCCTCCTATTAATAAACCTGTATATTTAGAGAAAAACACTAACCCAAAAGAAATAAGCATTGGTAAGAACAAAATTGTTTACACCAATAAAGATAAATATACCTCAATCATGCTACTTTCAACCAATCTAAATCAAAAAACATCTGATGAAAAAGTGAGTATCCTTAAATTTTCTATTAATATTGTTTATGTTGTTTGTTGATCTTTTACAATACATAAATATATTATCTATTAGATTGCATGCGCTTCTGCTCTTAATTTAAAATTTAATTATTAACACTATTATTATTTTAAAAAAATAAAGTTTTAATTATTATTTTAATAATAGGTATAATACTTGTGACAATTCATCCTTATCCAGTTTATTGTAGATGTACAAGCAGCATTTTATGAAGCTTCTTGATTCGTGAGGAGGACGAGAGAATGAAAAATAAGCGCAAACTGCGCGTCATAGCGACCTGTCTGGCCGTACTTCTGGTGATTCCGCTCATTTTCGGCTGGACGACACCCGCACCGCCGGGTACTTCATACAGCAGCCCGGCTGCGACAGTTTCGGATTTCAGCATATTGTACGACCTGACCTACCTGAAAGACGGCGAACTGATCCATGACCAGACCATCCTCGACGAACAGCTGAAGATGATCGGAGTGGCGAAAAGCTTCGTTATAGCGGATATTTTCTTGTATAACGATTATTATAATACGGAAAAATATCAGTTCCCCCCTTCCACCCAGAAACTCACCGACGCGTTGGTCGCTCGGAAACAGAAATATCCGGATCTAAAAGCCTATGTCATCACCGACGAGATCAACAACAGCTACCGGTCCGTTCTGAACGAACAGTTCCGCCGGCTTGAAGAAAACGGCGTCAGGGTTATTGTCACCGATTCCGCCAAAATCCGGGATTCCAATCCACTCTATGCCGGTTATTACCGGACCTATATCCGGCATTTTGGTCTGGGAGAGAGCGGCTGGCTGAATAACCCTTTCGGCGACAACGGACCAAAGGTTAATCTTCGCAATTATTTGCGGCTCTTTAACTTCAAGGCCAATCACCGTAAGGTACTGATCACCGACCAGGGAGCGCTCGTCAGCTCAGCCAATCCCCATGACGGCAGTTCCTACCATTCCAATATCGCCTTCCGCTTCAGTGGCGAAGCAGTGCAATACCTACTGGAAGTAGAAAAAGCGGTAGCCTCCTTCTCCGGGACGGAGATAAGAGATGTGGCATACTCCGGTACTTCGACCCCATTCAGGGAAGATACGGAGGTTCAGATACTGACGGAAGACAAGATTAAAGACAAAGTCCTGGAAAACATCAAAAGTACGGCCCGAGGAGACCGGATCGACCTGGGCATGTTCTATCTGGCCCACCGGGAGATTATCAAACAGCTGATCGCGGCCGCGGACCGCGGGGTGGAAATCAGAGTGATTCTCGATCCGAATAAGGACGCCTTCGGTTTTGAGAAAAACGGCATTCCCAACAGGCAGGTGGCAGCCGAACTGCTCAATAAGTCCGGCAGCAAAATTCAGATGCGCTGGTATCTGACTCACGGCGAGCAATTCCATACCAAGGTCATGGCGGTTTATCGGCAAGACCAGGCGGTTCTGATCGGTGGCTCCGCCAATTATACGCGCCGAAACCTCGATAATTATAACTTGGAGGCCAATCTGTTGGTGACCGTCAAAGAAAGCGACCCGCTGACCGAAGGCTTTACGGACTATTTCAACAGGATCTGGGACAACCGCGACGGGATCTATACCGGTGCTTACTCCGAATATGAGGACAACAGCATGTGGAAGACGGTCGTTTACCGGATCCAGGAGAAGACAGGGCTCTGTACCTTTTAAACCTACTCCCCCAGCAAAAAATCCATGACATTTTCCTGATATCCGGGCCGGCGATATTCCTGCAGAAGCTTGCCCAAAGCTATCAATCTCTGATCTTGCAGTTTCTCCAGCTGCTTCAGCCTCCGACTGCTGATTGTCTCTGCGGACATGGCTTTATGGTAAATCTCCTCTGTGTAACCGCATAACTTCAGCCGGCTTCCATACCGGGAAACCAGCTTCTGGGCAATACTTAAACCTTCCGGATCAAAATCACCTGAATAGCAAATGGTAATATCGTTTTCTACCAGTAAATCCAGCAAAATCAGTACCGAAAGGCGCAACTGTCCGTTTGAACAAATGCACGCAAAGTTTTCCTTATTCTTTCCGACAAGCCAAGAAAATACTGAAGGGTTTTCGACTACAAAAACCTCTTTTCCTGCAATCGCCGCTGCCTGCAAAAAACTCAAATTCTGCAGAGTGAGAATCTGCGGTTCTCCTCTGTGGCAATATTCCGCCATTCCTTGATGGACCGCTTCATCCGAGAGATAACCACGGATGCCACAGCAAAGCACCCAGTTCGACAAATCATCCTTGATTATGCCGCCCGTATAGAGAAGCTCTGCTCTTGCCTCCACGCCACCACCGCTAAAGTAGCGTCCCTCACTGAGAGAGTTTTCCTCTCTCAGACAGCAGTCCTCGAATAGATCACGGATGGCCTGAAGCAGATAGGTCAGGCTCCTTTTTCCTTCGTCAAAATAATGGGGGTTGCCTGTTACCTCTGCTGCAAATACCGGAAGCCGTAGATGCTGTCCGCCTAGGGCAGGCAGCCGGTTAACCGCCTGAAGGATCAGGGGTAAATTCACCGTAAGCCACTCACGGTTTGTATTATAATCCCGAATTACTAAAGCCCTTAATGGAGAGTCGTCAACCCAAGCGCGATCGAACCAGCTTCCGGCGGCTGTCGCTCGAAAAAGCGCGGATATCTGGTCAAAGAAGTCCTGTCGTTCCTGTTCTTGATTGGCTCTTTCTTCCTTTTTGGTGAGCAGGGGTTCTTTCAGAACCAGCGGTATAATCTCTTCCAAGCTGTATGCGGCATAGCGCGTATTATTCAGGGCCTTCCGTATCTGACTGACAGATACGGATACCGTACTGTTTTCGACAACATTGATTTGCAGAAAACCCTCCAGCGATTCAGCCTCTTCCTTCGTTAGTCTTTTCAGGCGAATACTTCCGCCCAGATGGGCCAGCGAGACATATTTTTCCTGCAACCCTTCAAACAACCTGCGAAATCCCTGCTTTTTAAAGTAAGCCTCTGCCTGAGCGATCTGCTCACTCCCGTCCAATCTCTCCACTATTTACCAGCCTCCGCGCCTTTCCATTCCAGATATAAGGAAGTACCGTCACAAATTTCGCATTTTCCTTACGCAGCAATTGATAAATGGCCAGATTCGGCACAGTATCACAATCCCCCCAGAGAATCTGCGAATTAATAATAAACTCAAATTCCATATCCACCATCAACCGGAACATATCGCTGATATTCTGCTCGTCGACACCGGCAAAGGCTTCATCCAGAGACACCAGCCTCGGAGCGTCTTCCCTGGCACCGTCATATTTCGCGACGACTGCCGAGAAGAGCGGAACATACATCGACATAGCCTTTTCGCCTCCACTGAACGTGTAAAAGGCATTATTGGTCAATTCCTTCCGGTTATCTCCCGTCTTCTGATAAAACAACTGAAATTCGAACCACTTCCGGTAATCCAGTACTTCCTTCATAACCGCATGGAAGCTGCGGACACTTCCGGTATCTTCCATGATCCGCCTGGCTTCCTGCACCTTGGTTTGAAAATGGACAGATAATTGCTCCAGCTCGTTCTCCCGCATCAATCCGGCATCCTTCTTCAACAGCTCTACCAGCTCTTTCGTGTCCAGCTGGCCCTCTTCCTCCGCCTTTTTCTTTTTCCAAACCAGACTTAATTTAAGTCCGCTCGAGGTATTCATGCCGCTCATCAGGCGGTTCATCTTCTCTACCCAGCTTTCGCTTTTATAAATTTTTGAGCGTATTTTCTTGCTGACAGTGTTCGCCAGTACATCCTCGAACAAAGTTCGGTCACTTTCCTTAACCAGATTTTTTTGAATCTCAACATCTCCGGCCAGTCCCTTAAGAAGGGTATCATAGGGTACTTCCTTGCCTTTATATTTCGCAAAGATAGCCAACCTTTTAAAATGAGGCACCACCGTACCGACCGAATAGCCACTGTATTCCTCTTGGCCGAAAAGCGGATTAATCGTCAAATTAAAATCAACCAATTCGCTTAAGTTTTCATAGAACTTTTGTTGGAGCTGACTGCTCAGTTCACTGCTGTTTTTCTGGTTATCGGACTGCAGGATCAGACAAATGTTTTTCGCCCATTCGGCGTTATCTTCACCGCTTGCCTTGTCCGCTTCCGCTACATAGGACAAGTTCTTTTCATCCTCAAACCCTTTCTCATACAGCACTAATTCACAGCGGCACTTCTCCGCCTGCATTTTTATTGACTGCAGCTTTTCTTTGCCGGCTTCCTGATCTTTTTGATAAGCACTCTGCTGAAGATGACATTGCCGCAATTCATCCGGAATAGCCTTTAAACGTTGGACACAGGCCTCCAATTGCTCTCTGACGCTCTCATAATCCTGCGTTTGCAGCCGCTCCTCATAGGTGGCAATCGTGCTGCGCAGCTCGGTGAGTTCCCTGTTTTGCTTATTCAGATCGTACCGGATTTCATCCAGCATTCCCTGAAGCTCTTCCATTCTGTCCTGAAGCGCCCGCACAGTCTCCAGTATATGCAGATACCACTGGTGACCTAATTCCAGACTCCCGATGGCGTCGTAATAACTGTTGGCTTCCTTTTTGGCATCCTTATAGACATTCAGGTCGCTTTTCAGGTACAGCTTCTTGCTGTTTTGAGAAGCTTCCAGGCCGACGGCCAGCAACTCCTTTTGAAGCTGAGAAAGCTTAAACTCTCTGTCTTCAATTTCCTTTTGCAGTTTAATAATATTTTCCTGTGTTTCAGCCAGCTTCCGCACAGCCACAATCACATCTGCTTCCGCAGGATAAGCAGCGTACTCTTCCTCCAGCTTGGCGATCAAGGCCTTGTTTTCCTCAATCCGAAGCATCACGGCTTTTACCCGCTCCAGGCATGAAGCAAGTTCAATCTCCAACTCCTGAATTTTGGCCAGACGATACTGTTCTCTTGCGCTTACCCCGATGAATTTGGCCTGATAGGAATTCGTAATCGTTCCTTTCAGCAGTCCCAGCCCGAATCTGCCCTCTTGATCAACCCAGGTCTCACCACCGGCCACGGTTGCCATCCCATTCAGAACTTCCGAAATCTCCTGATAGAAGATGATATCGTCAACTTCTGCCGATATTTCCAGAAGCTTACCCATGCTCTGCGCAACATTTCCCACATCACCGAAAATGTAGCTATCCCGCATTCCGTTACGAGAAGCAAGCACCATATCTCTGTAATTCTCCGGCACGATAATCGCGTCCAGAATTCCCATGCAGTACAGGGCCTCCTCCAAGCGGTTGCGCTGATCATTGTCCATGGTTTCGGCAAAGTCCACCACTTGATAAAAAGGATTATATGGAATATCATTTTCCCGCAGCCAGGCACGATTGGCTAAAATACCATCCACTCTCTCCGGTTCAGGATCCTTCTTGTTCTGCCATTCTTCCAGTTCCTGTTTCTTCTGCTCATAATCGTCTTGTTCCTGTATTAGTTGATGCTCCAGCTTAATACCGCTAAGCTGCAGTCCGGTCAAAACGGTGTCTTTTTGCCTGCGCAGCATTTCCTTGGCTTCCACCGTATCTGTCCGGTTATCGTAGGCGTGAATGCGCTGAATAAAATAGCGTTCCTGTTCATCCGTAAGCTTTAACAGCGTGTTTTTCTTAAGCCAGCGGTAAAAATGCTCTTCCCACTCGCTTTTAACCTGCCGGCATTGCTCTTCCTGACTTTGTTCAGTCAGTTGGCACCTTTGCTTCTGCTGCCGGATCTTTTCGAGCTGAACCTGCTCTTCCTCCTGTTTTTCTTCAAGCAGGCGCTTTCTTTCCAAAATCGCTATCCCGTTGTCAATCTCCTCACGGATGCCGGCCATCTGCTCCCTCAGTATCTGAAAGGAATAGGTTTCTTCCAGATTATCCTTCAGCTCGGCTGCCATAAAAGCATGTTCATCAAAGGTCAGTACCGCAAAGCCTTCCTCCATACTCTGGAGCTTGGTCAGGATATCCTTTTGCTGTTTGTCTACCTTGGCCTGCTGATCCTGAATTTCATAGCTAAGCTTTACTTCCTTTGCGGTCTTTTCCTCTAAGCTTTTTTGTTTATCAGCATAATCTTTGCTGCCGGAAGTCAGCTTTTGCTCAGCTTCCAGCTTCTGCTCCATCAGTTTGGAGATATCACTTTTAGCCAAGTTTTCTTTCTTTTGCTGCATAGCGACCAATTCAATATTAAGGGCCTCTTCGCGCTGTACCTCCTGCAGATACAGCCGGACATCTTCCTGAATCTTGTCTGCGGTCTGGGCATAGGCACTTTCATTCCTGCGGTATTCCTGTACCACGTTCAAATATCCGTCTGCTTTTTCCCATAAGACAGCACGATTATACTGCTGATAAACCTCATTAATCTTATCTGCAGCTTTTTTGCTCATTTCAAGCTCTCTGAGCCTGGTCTTTAGATTGTCCATGTTTTCAATCGCTTCCGACATCGGCCGCAAATCCTCATCCGAAAGCGGTGGCAGCGAGTTGCTTAAAATTTCATTTAATATCGTTGGCTTAAAATCTTTGGACAGCTTTGGTGTCCTGAGTTGAATCAGCAGATCTACCAATTCCTTATATTCTTCGGCATTTTCATAACCAAACAAGGTGTCATTGACCAGCTTCATGTAATCACTTTGCCCGTCCACCACCTGACCGCCTTCACCAAGCCGGTTGCTAAGCTCAATTCTGCTGAGCGTAATCTTATTCTTTAGGTCTTTATATAAGAAAAAATCCCGCCCCACCCGGCGGCCATCCCTGATAATGAAATGCCAGGAATCCAGCTTTTTATTTTTCTTCGCGCAAAGGCCGATGCCGATGGTCACATAGGTATCACTATCCTTGCGTTTAAACTCCATATAAAGGTAGCCCGTTCTTTCTTCCCTGCCGTTATTTTCCTCCAGCAGGTAGTTTTCCAGTTTCCGGGCCTTAGTTCCGAACGGATCGAGCCGCTCAGCCGCCTTATTTCCATCCAACAGCAAGGGAATAAAGCTCTGCATGGTCACTGATTTTCCAGAACCGTTAGCTCCTCGAAGCAGCAGTCTGCCCTCCCGAAAATAGAACTCTTCTTCGTCATAATACCAGAAATCGATCAATCCTATCCGGTTAATGACCCATTTACTCGCCGCCATCCGCGTTACCCTCTCTTTTTTCTTCCAGATATCTTTCGGGATATCTTCCCATAATTTTGCCTACGACAGGCATTACCTGCACTTCCTCCGTCACGGCGTCAATCCGGATAAAATCCAGGCTCTCCATTTCTTCAAACAGCAAATCAGCAAATTCTCTGTCTGACATTTCCCGGTACGCCTTAATCAGACCACTCCCGTATTTCCGCCTGGTTTCAAATATTATTTCCCTGAGCTTTATTAACGGCAGCAGGATTCTCTCATTAATCTCCGTCTTCAGCTCCCCTGCATTCACTAAGCGGATCATCTCGCCATGGAACAGCAAAATAGCATCAGACAGGCTATTTCTTGCCGGGAATACCCTGCCAAGATCCCCATTCTCTCCCAGGATCAGATAAGCGCTTGATTTATAAATTTGAATCGAAGCATCCAGCAATTGTTCTAAATCGTTTTCAATCACACTGCGATAATTCTTGACATAGTTAAAATCTTCATCCTGTTCTTTCTCCCGGTAGAGACCCAGGGCCAGCAGCAGTTTGCGGTAAACCCTTTGTCTGCGGATGACACCGCGGTCCTCATTCATGTCAAGCCATTCACTTTGAAAAAAATCCTTCTCGGTTTGAAAGACGCTGATATCCTTGGTGAAGGTTCTGGCAAAATACTTGGATAGTCCCGTATTTTCATACAAGGCTTCCGCCTCAAGATCTGTGACAAAGTTTTCCGCGTTGCCGTCATCAATCAGAAATAAGTCATTCTTAATACAAAATTTCATCACCCGAATCAGCTTCTGCCGGTTGGCATACACCGTCCAAGTCATCTGAGAGTCTGGAAAGTTGGCCGTAATATATTCAGTCAGTTGGGACAATACAAACTGCTCCTCTGCTTCCTTATCCTCTAGGAACATGAGAATCACACAGAAAAGCGCATAATCCGATACATCCGTGAATTCCTGAATCCCCATCCACGGAAGTGCTTCCCCGGGCAGCTTTTCCAACTTCACCAGGCTGCTGTTGCTGATGATGCGGTAACCCAGTTTTTCCACGAGGAAGGCCCGAATATCTCCCAGCGCGTCCTTAATCCAATAGTAACGGTCACGATCCCGGTGCTTGGAAATCCAGCGTTCATTCATTAGTTCTTCCAAGACATTCATTTGGCCGCTTCCCCCTCGGATTCCTTGACGAACTTTAAGACAAACGCCGGCATCTCAAAGCAACCATCCTCACATTCCACGACACAGCGTTTTTGGGTACGAATATTCGCTACATGATAAACCCGCCCGTCCTCCGTCTTGCCCGTGCCCCTGCCTTCAAGAGCCTTGGCCAACCATCTTAGCAAAATGTTTCTGGCATTCTGTTTCAGCAGTGGAAGCTTAGCAAAATCAATCTCTCCATCCTGTAAAAAGCTGTCCATCATCGCCTGTTCTCTTCTTAGCCCTTCCATAGCCTCCAGCTTCGCGCGCTCCTTCTCTTCCTTGAACTCGCGAATATGGCTGCGCTCCGTTCTTTCCCGGTACTCCCTTACCCTTGGTACAATCTCCATGACATAGGGTGGTTCATCATAGATTCCGGCATTGATGCTATCTGTGGTCCGTCCCAGCTCCCCTTTTAAATGCAGAGGCCTTTCCACACCAAAGACAACCGCGGACAAACAGTGCGCCTCTTTGATGTCCCGGCATTTCAGGAAAATCTCGCTCAGCTTTTTATATTCCTCCTTGCGGTTGGCGCCGCTGGTAAACTGTTCACTAATCTGGGTGGCATACCGCGTGATTTTGCGAATACTTTCATTGGTCATATCGAAAAGCCGGGAGGCTTCACTCGGAATACCGTCATGCTCGGTAAACCATTCCCGCATACTGCTGAAGCGCCCTTGGGCTTTCTCATACAGCTCCTTAGAACTGACCTCCAGGTCAAGTCGTGGTATAGACAGCTCATATTCGACAATCTTAGTTAATACCGCTTCCCTGTCGCTCTCAGTTACCCGTTCGATGATTTGCTCAATCACTCCGGCATTCAGCTGCAATCCCTTCACAAAGGAACGCAAATAATCAATAAGCTTGTCCTTATACAATAGAAACTGCGTCGTTTTCATCAGTTCCTCAGCCTTGGCGCTATTCAAGTCGCGCATATAATCCTGGTAGTTCTGGTTCAGTCTGATAAAATCATTATTCAGATCACTCCACCAACTGTAGACCTCCAGCGCGGATTTCCCCGGCATATCGGATATCTTAACGATCTCTGCTTTAATCTTTTCCAGCAGTGTCGGCTCCAGCGAAGCCCCTTCAACTAGAAGCTTCTCCAGCCGGATGGTCATCCGTTCAATCTCCACGGAATAATCGGCAAGCTGGTACCGGTATTGCCTATTCTTAAAGGCCTCAATCGAGGTTACCTTCTTCGTATCCTGCATGGTCAGGAGATTCCCCCAACCAACCAGCGCATCCAGATCCTGGCGACATTGCTCGATGGTATAATCTGAAAATTCCGGATGCGAATTCATTTCTCGGTGGATTTCTTCCTGGTTCATCCAGTATTTGATTTTTTCATACTGAATATAAAAAAAGCGAAGAATAACGCGATACCGCCTGGCATTCTCCGCGGTCAGATAGGTTGTTTCCTTGATGGGTTTCATGAGTTTGTCAGTTAACTGCACCTTGTGACTCCTTAATCGTAGTTTATATTCCTTAGCACTTCAATGTGACGGGAGATGTCGAATACCTACCATTAAGTTTAGCATAATTATGCAGATATTTAAATCTTATATCATTCAAGGCATATAAGCATCAGAAAAATCCCTATGCCGGCGATGTTCGCTGAAGACGTTTTCACCGGTATATGAATCAGATAACACTAACTTGACAACAACGCAAATTACTTGGATACTGAAATTGATCAGAAAATTATGCATATTCCTGGATTGTAAGGATATGTAAATAAACGAAAAGGAACAGGAGTGATTTAATGAAAATCAGCGGCATTTTAAACAAAGATGTCAAGACGATCTCAGAAAATGAAACGATTCACCAAGCACTGCAGCTGATGACAGCAATGAAGCACAATGGCCTGCCTGTTGTCAATCAGAATAACGAACTGGTCGGGATGGTCGTCAAGGCCGATATCTATCGTTTCTTAATTGACCCCGGCCGTTTCGAAGGCTATCCGGTAGAAAGAGTTATGTCCAAATCCGTGATCACGGCAGAAGCCGGTGAAGATATTGTGTCGATTGCCAAACGGATAAGGGATAATAATATTGTGGCGATGCCTGTTGTGGATAATAAAACGGTTATCGGTATGGTCAGTTTAGAGGACATCGTTGATTATTTTATTAGGCAGTAAGAATAACCGGCCTCTTTTCGCCTGTCCTGTTCCTTAAACTGGCAATGATGGAATCTTATCCTGGTAGAATACATTTAGCTTCTGATAATCCTCTAGCTTATTGTGCTTACGGTTATCCTGCTCCAGGCGTTCGATGGTCAGGGCAAAAGAGAACTACTTGACCACCTCAATTGTACTTCCTGCAATATCTTTCTTCACCATGATCTTCTTGTCGATCCGGTCTTTTAGTTCATTAACGTGGGATATAATGCCGACAAGCCTGTTTCCTGATGTCAAACTATTAAGCGTGATAATTGCCTGTTCCAGCGATTCAGAATCCAGGGCACCAAAGCCCTCATCGATGAACATGGTATCGATTTCCACACCCCCGGCGCAGCACTGGATGACATCGGAAAGGCCCAAGGCTAGAGCCAGGGAGGCCTTGAAAGACTCCCCGCCGGACAAGGATTTGACAGTACGGATTTTGCCGGTGTAATTGTCCAGCACATCCAATTCGAGCCCGGAATGGGACCGGTTGTCCGTGGCATTCTCTTTACGCAGGAGCTCATACCGCCGATTGGTTATGGTAGCCAGTCTCTTATTGGCTTCGATGATAATCTGGTTGAAGTAAGAGGCCTGACAAATTGTTCAAAGGCTAGTTTTTGCTTGCCGCGGTAAGTTCCCCGTTAGCGGTCTTGGATAAGCTCAATACCACCAAATAATCTTTTTCCAACTGCTTACGCTCTTTATCCTTCTTGGCGATTGCTTTGGCTGTTGCTTCATTCTTCTCAATCCTGACAGTCAGTCTCTGTATTCTATTATCCAGATTATCTTTTTCTATCTGCAACGCTCTTTGCTCTTCGATTATTTTGGCCGTATCCTTGGGTTGCTTATCTTTTGTTTCTTTACTTAACCTTTCAATATCAGCCTTTGTACTTTTGCAGGCATCACGATAATCTCGTATGCGGTCGTTCAGTTCACTGAGTGCTTGTTCGGTCATCAGCGAACCGTGATAGGAAACCTCATCATTAAAACCTGACTCCATATACTTTGCCGTATATGCAGACAGTGTCTGATTTACGGTTTCGGAAAGGGCTTCCTTTCTCTTTTCCTGATCATTAAGTAGAATTATGTTACCGTCCAGCAGCTGCTTGTTTTCCTGATAAGTTTTTTCTGCATCTTGTAAGGCCTGTTTTAATTCATTCAGTTCCTTCGTTTTTTGATCAATTATTTTCTTAGCAATTTCACTAGATGAATATTCTAATGCTGCTTGCAACGTATTGATTTCACTCTGGACTGAACCAAGCGATACCTGGAGGGTTCCTTTCAACTCATCTTTCTTGGAGTACTCTTCATCAGTCTGCTTAATCGCTTCTTCGGATTGCTTTAGTAACACAATACATTCTTTTCTTCGATCACTCTTCGTCTCCAGGTCGAGACATACCACCGTCTGCTCCTTCTTCTGCTCTCGGGTTTTATCAAGATCACTTCGTACAAGAGCTTCCACGGCGACAAGATCATACGGTATATCCTGTTCAAATATATTCTTTAACGGGTAGTCCCTACGATCCTCTGCATATTGGATATCGTCCATGTACTCCAAAATACTGCGGGTACTCTCATCAAACTGACCTTTTAATTCTTTTTCCCTCCGCTTCAGTACCTCCTGAATCGTGTCGTAAATATCAGTATTAAATACCTTACGGAATATCCCTGCGCGCTCACTGCTTTCGGCCAGGAGCAGTCTCAAAAACTCACCTTGGGCGATCATAGCGATCTGCTTGAACTGCTTATAATCAATCCCCAGCAGTTCCACAATTTCTTCGGTCACCTTATTGTTTCCGGCAACCACCTGGCCGCTGGGCAAAATAAGTGCAGCATCCGCATTCTCATTGGTGAAGCCTGTACCGTTTTTCTTGGGACGTTCGTATTTAGGATTACGGGTTACTGTATATTTTTGTCCCTTATGCAAAAATTCTAATTCGACATAGGTTTTGGCATCAAGGCTGGCAAAATCGCTTCGAAGCGTATCTACTGTCCGCACTGAGCCACTGGCTCCATCAAAGAGAGCAAAGGCGACGGCATCAAATATTGTCGTCTTTCCAGATCGCTCGCACATAGTCTTCGCAAGTGCTTCCCATAGAAGCTCCCGCCTGTATCAATTCTGACAGCGGCCCTTTGATCTCCCGTATATCCCTTACTGGTGTCAGGGTCTGTGTCTGTATATTTAATGTACCTTTTGGGCCAAATTCCAGTATGGTTACCGCCTTATTCTGGCGAACCTCGGAAAACGAATATTTGAGCGGTGACCCAGCATAACGAACGGTTTCCCTGCCAATAGACTGCGGCCCATGTAGGTGACCGAGTGCGACATAATCAAAAGACTGAAATACAGAAGTGTCAATATTATTCAAGCCACCGATAGAGATGGATTCTGACTCGGATCGTTCTGGCTCTTTACCGCCACTGGTGATAAACTGGTGGGCTACCAGGATGTTGCGCTCCTTGATATCAATCTGACAAGAAGAGATGACTGCTTTAGCAGCATCCTCATAGGATAGGATATCCTGACCTGTATAATAAGGACTAACCATAGCAGGCTTAATGAAGGGCAGAAGAAAAATATGGAGCGGGCCGAACTCATCCGCAAGCGTGATGTGGTTAAGCGAGCCGTCAAATGTTCCGGCGATATGCACACCGTTTTTCATCATAATACGGCTACCAAAGGTTAAACGCTCCGGCGAGTCATGGTTGCCACTGACGATAAATATCTGTACATTACGAACCACGAGTTCGGTCAAAAATTCATCCAGAACCTCCACAGCTTCCCCTGCAGGGACGCTTTTATCATATATGTCCCCTGATATTAGGATAGCAGAAAGCTTGGCCTCATCAACTATGCGCAATATTTCATTTAATATGTACTTCTGATCATCCAACATGCTGAACTCGTTGACGCGTTTGCCGATATGCAAATCGGCTATGTGCATGAGTTTCATAGGCGTGGCTCCTTTCTTATAAGTGTAAAACTGCATGTTAATTCTTCATCCTATCCCATATATCCTTTACCATTCTAACCTTTTCTACAGATAATAGTAATGTTCCTTCCAAATACTTTTGAGATATATAGAAGCACCCTTAAGAGGAAAGTACAAAACCTCATAAAGAGTGCCTTGGCTTACTATATTCCTTAGTCTAATTGTATTCTTTACCGTGTTTGGAGTAGTAAAAAATCTATCTTCAGTCTGTCAGCCATTGCTTGATGGACTGATACAGGGCCTCGGTGGCTTCAGGGGTTTTGGCGTTGACTATCACATATCCCGGATTATCTCCGTCCAGCTCTAGTACTATGAATTTATCAACCTGATTGTAAACATAGAGCATGCATTTGCCATACCCCTCAACCGTGAAATGCCCGTAGCTTTTGCTCGCGCCACCGAATCCGTTGGTACGCGAACTTCGGGGAAGGCTATCCAGGGTGGATACAGAAATGATCCGGTCTTTTTCAATGCTCAGGTCATACATCGCGGCATCGATGGTGATTTGGGAGCGGTTTTCCGAGATGACATAATCTTTCGAGCCACCGTAGAAAGCCATGATCAAAATGACCAGTACCAATGCAAGGATCCCAAAGCCCATGACTTTGCCGACCGGGTGGGCGATATTGATGGTCCAGCCCATGCCGGCGATCCGTTTGGGCACGAAAATTCTGGGATCATTGGGGTTGTAGTAGCATCCCCATTTCCACATACTTTCCTGTTCGGAGAGATAACTATCATTTCTGATTTCTGCACCGAAGAAGTAATTCTCAGCAGCACGGATTTTTTTCTGCTGCCAGTAGGCAATGATGAGGAGCGCGGTGACTAGGATAATCACAGGCAGTATAATCAGGATACCGGTTCTGGCATAGAGGAGCGAAAAATTAAACAGGAACCAGAATATGAGCATGGACAAGGCACTTAGTGTCGCCGCCGTCGTCCAGATACGCTCCTGTGTTCTGGCGCAGGCCTTATTGATCTCGGTGTTCTCGCTCAACGCCGGAGTATGACTGTTGCGCATATGATAATATAAGAAGATCATATTAAGCTGGCAGAACGGACCGAGCAGACTGAAACCGATGGGATAGAGTGAGTGGGCCTCTGGTGAAAAGATCAGATATACCATCGGGATAAAACTCAAAAGCAGAAACAACCATGTCCACATTGAGGAAATCCCTGCTTTGCCTTTCTCCTTGGCCACGTTCATGTCAACCGTTACGATACGCGAGCGCTGGTATATCCAGCCTTTTTCCTCTTTCAGGGTCAGGAGCTTTCGCTCGTAACGGCGAACGATCATCCCATTGAGAAAAAGATTAGCCATCACCAGGATGAGCAAAAAAAACTCCGCGTAGGCACTGACGGGTTTAAGCAGCAGAAGGCTGAGTCCTTCGGACAGCAGTAATACGAATATACACATCCGTTTATATCTGTTGATGATGTCCAGAACTTCCGGCGATTGGGCATGGGTGGCGGACAGGGTCACACCCAGGATCTGATGATTCTGATGATTCTTATAGAACAGCATAAACGCTGCCATTGTTCCGAACACCATCCATGAAATGATGAGCAGTGTAATAAGCATAGACATACCTCCTCGTCTTAATCGTAAACCAAGTCAATCAGATCGGTCAGATGCGTTGTAATCTCCTCTTTTGAGGCGCCTTTCATCCGAGCTTCCGACAGCAAGAGTTCCAACCGATGGTCAAAATCCTGATCAAAGGCCTTCCCTTTCTTGCCCAAATCACTGATCTGGGCACCGTGCCTGCGGTCGATAATAATGAGACCTTCATCTTTCAGAAGTGCATAGGCCTTATTGACTGTCATCGGATTCACCCCGATATCATGGGCCAGCTGGCGGACGGTCGGCAGTGCATCCCCGGGCTTGAGATGCCCTTTGGCCACAGCAAATACGATTTGATTGCGAATCTGCTGATAAATGGGGATGTCGCTGGTCATGTCGATCCTTAATAGCATAAGCTTTCCCTTCTTTTTATCTTTGTATTATATATAGTAATACAAATAATACAAAATGTCAACAACTTTATTTATCAATAAAAGCAAACCATCTTTGCGGTTTAGATTAATTCAGGACGCTTACTTGACAAATTTTTACTATCGAGTCTAATTATTTTTAATTTTTTAAGACAATTTAAAAAATAAGCACGTTTATCAAGAAGGTAATTGCCAAATTTTAGCGAATATTGTATTTCTTTTAGATAACCGTCTAGTGAGGGAACCTGTTGTGAACATATTGTCACTTGCATCGTTTTTTGTTTTCTTTATCTACTTGTCTCAAGGTTTTTGAGTATATAAAAACAACCGTTTTGCTTTGGCTAATAGGATTTTTCTCCTGTTAAGTATCAGCCTAGCTGTTTGGTCATTTGGTTATACGTTTGTTTATCCCAACCATGATTTAAACGATCCGGTTTTTTGGTTTTGGAATAAGTTTGCTGCATTTGGCTGGTGTACCTACAGCCCAATTGCTCTCCATCTTTCGTTTGTTATAACAAGTTATGCCAGAAAGCTTAAGAATTGGCATTATGCCCTGCTCTATGCCCCTGGCATTCTTGCTTTGG
>CAYZDF010000040.1:0-23662 GCA_964477085.1 uncultured Gracilibacteraceae bacterium
AAATCAAGAGCTGACAGGTAATAATGAGATTTTTAAAATAAGCGAATGAGTTTCAATCATAATTTAAGTTGCTTTCAGCGACAGTTCTTTAAGAAGGATTAATCCTTTGGTAGGCGACTTTCAGTCGCAAAGCATTTATGCTTTAACCCGCCCACTTTAGTGGGCGGTAGTTTAGTATTTAGGTGTCAAAACGAAACTATTGAGTCCAGCTTCATTTTCAATTGCCTCGAATTTGAGGCAATTGAATTTCGGATTATTTAACCTCTCCCATAAGCCAAGAAATTGAACTACGTTACGATTTCTCATCCAGTTCTGTATCACATAACCAGGATTTTCGTCTGTTTTATATTTTGCAATATCGGTCAATGAAATATAATCATTCTCATCTTCACTGGAAATAACAGTGATCTCAGTCCCTTTAGCGAAAATAGTATCCTTAAAGTTTTTATCCTTTGGCATCAAATATGCCTCCCTATTCAATATGCGACAAGAAAACTTTTAAATTCTCAAAATATGCTACAGGAAAATAGTACTATATGCCAAACATATGTTCAAGAGTTTAAACCTATGCTTTTTTGCGAATCGAGTAGCTAAAAGTCGGGGAAAATTTTCCCGACTTTTTCGCTCTCAGTCGAGTAGTAAAGAGGAATTTCACCTCAATGCTCTCACGGAACCGTACGTGAACCTCTCGATTCATACGGCTCTTATCATTCACTCATACTAGGATTTCCCATAGAGAGCCCAGTGTGCAAACATATTGGGTTCTCTTTTTCTAACTTCAATTAGCCATCCTTCGGCTCTTCGGCGGTGTCCCCGAAAATTCTTGTATTTGCACATAGCCCACTTTATCAGACGCCTTTGTACGCAGTCTAACGTGCGTTTCATCGCAGAACGATTGAACTTACCAAAATAATTCATCCATCCTCTCAGGATAGGATTTAGTACCTTGGCTATCATATCAATCTTACTGCCTGTTCTCTTGTGGATTTCCAATGTTTTTACCTTTTCCTTTAGCGTCTGTTCAGCATTTACTGATGCTATAAAGTTCATATGCAGTCTGCCAAGACGGTCTTTTATCAATACTTTTTGAAAGGTATATCCGAGGAAATCAAACTCGGTATTAGGATATTCTTTCTTTCTGTCCTTATCTTGACAGTAGACGATCTTTGTTTTAATCGGATGTAATTCTAATTTGCACTCTTTAAACCTGTCATCAATATCCGCAAGCAGTTTCTTTGCTTCTTGTTCTGTTCTGCAATGCACTACTGAGTAAGTAGACCGAGGGAACCTCCCCCTCAGTCCCTCTCAGAACCGGACGTGAACCTCTCAGCTCATCCGGCTCCCATTATCCAGCCGCTGGCAGTACCCCCAGTTTCCAGTGTGCAAACATTCTTCTTTCCCTTAAGGCAATTTCTCCTAACCAATGCTCTGCCTTTCTCCTATGTTTGCGGCTTTTATATTTCTTCCGCACCCACTTGATTAGACAGCTATTGATATAGCGAAGCGCTCCATACATCTCCGATTTATAGAAATGTTTGTAGTAGTTTATCCATCCCTGTATTATCGGGTTGAACATGTTGGCCAAATCCTCAATACCTTTATCAACCTTGTGCTGCAACTTCCAGCTCCTGACTTCCTTCCGGATTGCTTTTTGAGCTTTTCCCGATATAGCAGGCAGGAAGTTGACAAAATATTTTCCCCACTTGTTCTTGGCTCTTCTTGATCTGAACGTATATCCAAGAAAATCGAAGGATGTATTGTCATAGTCCAATCTTCTGTCATCATCTTTGCAATATACTATTTTCGTCTTTTCCTGGTTGAGCTCCAACCCATATTCTTCAAACCTGTCCTGTAGCCTTTTCTGCAGATATTTCGCCTGTTTCAGTGATACACAGTGGGCTATTCCATCATCTGCATACCGAGCCCACGGAATTGATTTGAATTCCTGGGTCATGAAGTCGTCAAACACATAGTGGAGAAATAGGTTAGCAAGTACCGGACTGATTACTCCCCCTTGAGGGGTTCCGGATGTTCTTTGTAGTTGAGTCCCGTCCTTCATTTGAAATGGTGTTGTAAGCCACCTTTTAATGTATAATATTATCCACTTTTCTTCGGTATGCCGCCTTACCATTTCCATCAACAAGTCGTGTCTAATGTTGTCAAACAGTCCTCTGATGTCAAATTCAAGAACCCAGTCTCTTTTCCAACATCTTCTTCTTGTAATCTCCAACGCCTGCACCGCTGACTTGTTTGGCCTGTATCCATACGAATCCTCATAGAACAGCGGTTCCACCAGTGGCTCGAGGTGTATCTTAACCACCATTTGCGCAACCCGATCTTCAACTGTTGGGATTCCCAGAATTCTAGTCCCCCCGTTTTTCTTGGGGATTGGAACTGCCTTTACAGGTTTTGGGATGTAGCTTCCCGAGGACATTCTGTTCCAAATCTTATAGAGGTTATCTTTAAGATTTTCCTCGAATTCCTCTATGGATTGTCCATCTATCCCATAGGTTCCTTTGTTTGCCTTCACCCTTTCAAAAGCTGTTACTACATCTTTCTTAGGGATACTGAACGACTTTGTTTCACTCATAGGTTCCTCCTCCTTTCAAAGTTGACCTATTCTTGAAACTGAATAATTCGGGTTCTTCGCTCCATTCCGATTACCGGAACTTCCTCACTACTACAACCCAATCTGCCCCCATGACTGCATCGGTACTCTTTTCTTGCGGTTCTTCCGCTTGAAATACTCCCTTGTCATCAGTCCGTGGGTTCCCACATTCTGAACAGATGCCTGTGTTAAGTTCATGCCACCTTTGTGCCGCCCACCGCATAGACAGTAAACAGGTTTCCTCTATGCTTATCCCAGATTAACGACAACCCCCTGGCTTTGATGGAGTCCCTACGCTTTCGACACTTTCGTAAGTGGTTTACTTGGTCATTCATCTCCTTAACACACACTTGACAGTTTGTACTGCCTTTTCCTTAACGCTCAATACCATAGCTTTTGACTACAGCACCTTAAGGTAGTTTGAAACCTCCACCTGTATGGCGGTTTCGGCGGGCCTTCCGCCATCATCTGTCCAGCATAGCTGTCCAAGCATCTACGATGCTTGTTTCCGCCTTCGTGGCGCACTATCGTCCGCATAGCGTACTATCCGTATACCTGCTGCTTTCATCTCTTGGTCAAATTCATCCAGATAGATGTTCATGATCAGCGGTGACATTGGGCCGCCTTGGGCTGCGCCCAAATCTGTCTCTTCTACCGCTCCTCCTTCCATCACGCCTGATTTCAGAAATTGTTTTGTCAGTTCCAGCACTTTTCCATCACTGACTTTCCTGTTTACGGCACGGATGATTAACTCATGGTCCAGCGTGTCAAAACATTTGGATAAGTCCATGTCGGCTACGTATTTAAGTCCGTATTTATTCATGAACCTCTCTGCCTTGGCTATGGCATGCTGGCAAGATTTCCCCGGCCTGTAACCGTAGCTTGACGGGTGAAAGTCCGACTCGAAGATTGGTTCCAGTACGTTCTTCAATGCTTGCTGGGCCACTCTGTCCCGGACTGCGGGTATTCCTAATGGTCTTTGGCTTCCGTCCTCTTTTTCGATGTAGGTTCTTCTCACCGGCTGGACTTGGTATGTGCCGGTTTTGAGTTCCTCATGCAACTTTTGTAGGTTTTCAGAAAGTGTGGCCTCAAATGCTTCAATAGTCTCCCCGTCTACTCCCGGGGCTCCCTTATTGGCTTTTACGGCCTTGAACGACTCTCTTAGATTCTCCATCTCATATACTTTGTCTATGAGGCTGTACCACTTGCGCATGATTTACTCCCTTTCGCTATGCTCGCTTTCGCATGTTTTGCTCCGGTTGTCGGTTCCTTCGTCCAATTTGCGGGCTTCTCTAGCTTTCGCAATATACCTCGCCTCTTTGAACTACTCCGTTTTGTGCGGTCGATAGTACCAGCAGATTCGTCATCCCCGGTTCTATCGTACCCCTTGGCGTTTCGGCCTTGGTTATCTTCACTTAAACCTTTGCTTTTCTACGTTGCTTGCATTCCTTGGTTTGTCTTCGTCCCTTCGCATGATGCAACATCTTTTGAATGCTACATCCCACAATTACTCCGAATTGTGTCCCCTCGGTTTTCTCCTCCGGTCTGTTACCAGCTTTCATTGGCCGTGGGTTTCTCACTACTACGGACTCATCTGCATACGGCATCACTTATTCTTTCCTTACGTTTCCGCTTGTTCAGTTTTACTCCTCTTTCAGAGATGATACCGCACTTCCCCGGTTAAGTTATGCCTGCCTAGAATTGAACCCATCCGCAATCACCTGCTATGTTATCCAACTTTTGGGCTTTCCCACTTGTTGCAAGGTTACCCACATAACAGGCCGTATCTGGTTCACTTTCGCTATGTTCCAATTCTCCCCTTCGACTTCCTCCAGACGTTTCCATTGCTGGCTACACCCTTGCCTTATGGTTGCCTTCCCGTTGGTTAGGCGGCAGGCCTTTCGGCCCTGGCTCGGCATACATGCCGGGTGAACAACAAAAAATCCCGCAATCTATTGCAGGATTTAGTTTCATTGCCGCTTCGCCTCGCCGCTATGCCGCTCGGAGTTAGTCTCTCCAATGCCTAATCGTCAAACCTATTCGTTCTTAATCCATTTCACTTTTCAGATATTTTGACATGTCATTATCAAAATGTGAAATAGAATCCTTATCCTGACGGATCCGGATAGGCTAGGCTTAAATGATAACAAAATTAAGCAAAAATACGAATAATACAGAGAACATATTCAACATCATACACTGTTAATCATACCAGGATAATTAAAATTACATAAAATACGTTTTTTCTTACTCCCACTCGCTCACTTGGAACGTTTTCTAAACAATTTTGTTTAGATTTCGTGGCTCATGCTATTCTAATTGTATCAATTATCCATATGTTCTGGGTTCTCTGATTTTTTGTTGCCAAAGTGTTGCCAAGATACTTACTCTCCACGAAGCCTGGCACAGATGTCCGAAGAGGCTCGGAATCGAACAGCCTGGATCGTTCCGGAAAAGTATCCAGCGATTCGATGGCGGCGGAGATGCGATCATATTGTCTCATCGCAGTATCGGGAGATTGCAGATTTGAAGCAATATAATTATAAATCTCTTCCATATCGGCCAGGGCTGTACCAGTAATCTTTACCTGATACTTCTTCATCTGTGGCTATCCCGAAAAGTCGCGAAGGCAGCAGAAGCGTCCTTCACATTCCCTGCCCCAATATCATCATAGCCTGCTTGTAGCGCAGCACGAATCTCTGACACCGTCATATTGTCCGTATTGAGGGCCGCTGGAACCTTAGGTAAGGCCAAAGCAAACGGAATGCCCCCAGTCAGACTGATCTGTCGCAAATACATGTCTATCGCGGTTGCCATGGGAATACCGAGCTGCTTCAATACCTCTTCCGCCTGCTGCTTGATTGCAGGATTGACCCGCAAGTTCAACGTTGTACTTTTTTCCATGTAATCACCAACTCTCTTATCCAATTGTAACGCTTATTACGTTACATGTCAAGTTATACTTGTGGCATTGAAAAAGCAAAAAACGCCATGGTTATCCATAACGTTTTGCATTTATTTGTATTATTTGTATTATTTATATTACTCCCACTCAGCAAACCTGAACTTTTACTAAACATATTTGTTTAAGTTTCCATGCTTTTTCCTATGCTTTATGCACCTGTTTGCCATATTATCCGGCGTTTGCCGATTTTCTGTTATCAAAATGCTATCAGAAATACCCTGCTATTTCAAGTTTTTAACTCTACTTTATTCGTCCAGCATCAGCTTTTTCTTTGAGTTTCTGAGCTTGCGAATTTCCTCCCGTTTAATCGTTGGAATGCTTGATTCCTTTGGCGGTTCCAACTGTTTCAGACGTTCAATGCCTGCACTATCTAAAAGAGATTTCATCATTTGTTTGGCACTGGCGTTGAGACGAAGAAGGCGCTCTTTTTGAGATAAACCTTGACGGATAAAATCCGCATTCAGGCTCTCCATGTTCGACAGAACAATAAGCTGCTGGAGAGACGCTTCGTCACGAATATTTCCTTTTGCATCCGGATTATCCTGCCGCCATTCCTTAGCCGTCATGCCGAACAGAGCAACATTCAGAAGGTCCGCTTCGTTGGCATAGGTTATGTTTTGCTTCAGGGGAGTTACATCCGGCGGAATTAATACATTCTTTATGGCGTCCGTATGTATACGATAATTTATTTTTGCGAGGGTTCGTTTGAGGTTCCAGCCGAGCGACAGGCGGCTATTCTCATCAGCTTTAAGACGCTGATAATCTTTAATAATATAAAGTTTAAATTCGGCAGAAATCCAAGACGCAAACTCAAAAGCGATATCTTTATGCGCAAATGTTCCGCCGTATCTTCCTGATTTTGATACGATTCCAATGGCATTTGTTGATTCAATCCATTTTTTTGCCGCCAGCGTGAATGCATTTGCTCCAGCTGCATTTCTAAACACCTCGAATTCGAGGTGTTTAAAATTCGGATTATTGAGCTGCTCCCATAAACCAAGAAATTCAATGGTGTCTTTGTTTCGCAGCCAGTTTTGGATAGTTGCTGTCGGATCGTCGCTTTTATATCTTGCAATATCGGTCAGAGAAATATAATCATTGTCATCGCCACCGGAAACAACAGCGATTTCAGTCCCTTTAGCGAAAATAGTATCCTTAAAGTTTTTATCCTTTGGCATCGAATTTGCCCCCATTCAATATGAGACAAGAACACTATAAATTCTCAAAATATGTACAGGAAAATAGTACCACATGCCGAACACATGTTCAAGAGTTTAAGCCTATGCTTTTTTGCAAAATAAAAAATCCCGCAATCTACTGCAGGATTTTAGTTGCCGCTTCGCCTCGCCGCTATGCCGTTCGGAGTTAATCTCTCCAATACCTTATCGTCAAACCTACTCGTTCTTAATCCATTACGCCTTTCAGATATTTTTACATGTCATTATCAAAATGTGAAACAGAATCCTTATCCTGACGGACCCGGATAAGCTAGACGTATATGATAACAAAACTAAGCACAAATATGAATAATACAGATAATAGTATCAGAAATATACACTGCTAATCATACCAGGATAAATGGAATCAAATAAAACACGTTTGTCTTTATTCCCACTCGCTCACTCGGAGCGTTTTCTATACAATTCTGTTTAGATTTCGTGGCTCATGCTATTCTAATTGCATCAATTATCCATATGTTCTGGGTTCTCTGATTTTTTGTTGCCAAAGTGTTGCCGGAAAATCTATGACGAAGTAACTAGATTCTTACATCATAACGCAATCAACAAAACACAACTTTATCTACTGCCTCTATCTTTCCAGCAAATAGACTATTATACATGCTCTGAATTCTCATAATAAATACTAACTGCCTGCTTGCTTGCTTGTGCTTTTTGTATCTATTTTCCCTATTTTCAGACGCTTGCCGATTTTCTGTTACCAAAATGTTATCAAAAAAACTCTTCCATTTCAAGTTTAATAACCCATGATCCAATCCCTGATCAAGAACCTCTTTTCGTTCTCGCGAGTCTGACATCATCATAGTTACTAAATTATAAAATTTCTTGGAGTGATTTGGGTTTATAAAATGGCAAGATTTATGCTGAGCAGCTTACCCTGCTGCTTCGATTATGTAATGAGCGTGACCTTAAAATCGCGGCAGCTACAGTGAAAGCTTTGCTGGATACGAAATAGTATAAAGCCGGATAATATGCATGCCATTGTGTTCCAATCCCATACTGGAAGGCAGTGGTATTTTTTTGGCACTTAAAATCCCTGTTGCATCTAATTATTAATGAGAAAACCTGCCGCATAAAGGGCAGGCTCCTGAAGAGTCTCTATGGCGGCCAGGCTGTCATAGCGCTTACTAAACGCCTTAGACCCTAGGCTTTGCGTCCCTGCCTTTTGACAGGTTTGCCCTTATCATTGATTTATTTAATTTAGTAAAAATCAGGAAACACACCATATATTAATGAACGGAAATAAATTCATTAGGGTTTCAACATTTAGCTAGAATTTAAAAATATCCTTTAACAATAACATTACATTAGATTGCTAAAATCACATTTTTTATAATAAATACTGAAGTTTCGCACCCCATAAACAGCTGGATATTTAAGGTTAAATTTTATAAAATTTCAATGAAAAACCGCATGAACACTGCATTTTTGGATTATTAAAGTGCTAACCAAAATAAACCAAAATGAGGTGTTATCATGCGGAAACCTATCGAAGAAATTCAAAATGTACTGCGCAAACACAATTATTCAATTAACAACATCATATTCGAAGTGATGAAAACATTCAAGTTAAAATCGCTCTGTTGCCGGGTTGGTTTTCAAAAACAGGATGGCTACAGTGCTTCTGAGATCATCACACTGATGTTGGTTTTACCCCTGATGCTGCTGAAAAGTGTCAATGCTCTGTACAAAAGTGAATTTTAAAAGGTTACCGCCATGAAAAAAGATTCGATCTACCGTTTAAAAAATAACGAAAAGATGCCTTGGAGATCATTGTTATTGGCTGTTGCCAAGCAGTTTAAAAAACTGGTGAATCCCGAGAAAGAGATTGCCGACCATTCAGCTTTTATTTTAGATGATACAACAGAAGCGAAAACCGGCAGAAAGATTGAGCAGATCTCCATTATTCATGACCATGTTGCGGGTAAAATAGGAAACAAGTTAGGATTTAAAAACTTAACCTTGGGTTTGTTCGATGGTAAAAGCTTCACCCCCTTGGATTTCAGCCTGCATTCCGAAAAACGTTTGAAAAAAGTAAGACATCGGAAAGAACAGTACCGGAAAGAGCGCGCTCCCAAATCAGCAGGAGCAAAACGGGTTCGAGAATGCAACATTGATAAGATCTCAAATGGCCTGAGTATGCTACGGCGTGCAATTAAACATGGATTTCGGGCCAAATATGTTCTGGTTGACAGTTGGTTCAGCAGTAAAGAGTTTATTCTAACTACTCGGGAATTAGCCCAGGAATCCATGCACGTTATCTGTGGAATCCGCAAAGATAAGAGAAACTATGTTTACAGTGAAAAGGTATTAAATGCCAAGCAGCTACTCACAACGCTCCAAATAGAAGGAAAAGAAAAACGCTGCCGGAAACGCAATACCCGCTACTTTGAGGTTGTCGTGACTTACGAAAGCATAGGAGAAGTTAAGTTATATTTTTGTCGGTTCCCTTACCAAAAAGAATGGAGACTATTTCTTTCAAACCGATACTACCCTTTCCTTTTTAAGCATGATGGAGATTTACTCTGTCCGCTGGACTATAGAAGTCTTTTTCAAAGAAGCCAAACAACAGCTTAAATTAGGAACTTGTCAATCCAGGGACTTTGATGCCCAGATAGCCCATGTCACAACCTGTTATCTTCTTTATATTTTCTTGGCCTATTTTCGCCGGGTAAACGATTATGAATCATTGGGCGGCATATTCCAGATAATCAAAGATGAATTAGTAGAGAAAAATCTGGCTGAAAGACTTTGGGAAATGTTTGAGGAATTACTACAAGTGATTATTCGCGGCATAACAAACCATGGTTTTGTGGACATTCTGGAATTTAAAAATTCCGTTGAATATCTGTACATCAAAGAATTATTTGAGCAGTCTTTCTTGAATAATCAGCTTCAAATTCTTGAAAAAGCGTGTTAACTGACAATAATCTCAAAACAGCTTTTCAAATTATCCCCTGAAAAACTGCTTCTCGGGGTGCGAAACTTTAGTATTAAAAATCGGTCTAAAGCCTAATTGACTCTTTAAAAATTACTTATCCCAAATATTATGCAACATTCTGTAAAATAAGGTAAAATCAAGTAGAAGGAGGGGTTTTATTTGTGGCAATGGAATCGCAAAAACAATGATACTTTTTATGAAGATTTATGCAATAAATACTTCAAGCGTATTTTTCTTTATTGCATAAAGTTGGTTAAAGGACAAGAACAATTCGCAGATTTTGTAGAAGAATGTACTCAAAACACATTTCTGGAAGCCCGGAAACAAATCTCAAAATTAAAGGATCACCCCAATGTGGAAGGATGGCTGTACGTCACGGCGCGGAACTTGATTAATAATTCATATAGAAGTATGTACATCAAAAAAAAGCATGAAATAAATATTGATGATAATATCTCTTATACTTTAGCGGAGTTTGATAACGATTTGGAGGAGATTTTTAACCGCACGAGCGACTTGGACAAAATTTGTGTCGAGATATTGGATAAACTTAATCCAAATGAATTTGAGCTATACTTAGACTATTACAAAAGTAATATGTCCGTAACAGATCTTTCCAAAAAACATGATATTTCGGCTACCGCTATGACGACTCGTATTTACCGTCTGAAGAAAAAAATAAAAAATATCGTTCGTGCTTATTTTGAAGAAAATGTAGTTTGAATTTTTTCAAAAAGACATGTGATTTTAGATAACTTATGTAATGTATATAGTTGAAAGGAGACAGTCATGGAGCAGAAAACGAATAGTTCTTATCCCCCCTCCATAAATAGCGATAAAGAGATTATCAAAAACATACTGTATGAAAAGGAGAGTGATACGATTGTAAAAGATAAGCTATATAGGATTTTATATGAAGCCTCATTAGCCGATGAAATAAGCATGGATACCGATCTGATCAACGAATGTGTAAAGGCGATTGATCTCATTGAAGGCAAAGAGGAATATCTTTCCGAAGAAAAAGTGCAAGATATGCGCCAGAATGTAGACCTGAAATATAAAGACTGGTGCATGAGTCAGCGCAAAATCCATTCCAAAAAACGGATTGCGCAAATTGCTGCTTGCTTTGTTTTAATTTTCTTTACGTCATCTGTTGTGGCCAATGCGTTTGGTTACAATTTTATACAATCTGTGGTTCAGTGGGGGAAAGATACATTCAATTTATCTACTCAAAATCAATCAAATGGGCATAACGGAAATGCCAATATTGTCCAAATAAAAACCTATAGCAGTGTCGAAGAAGTTATGAAAGATCTTACTTCAAAGCCGATGTTACCCCAATGGCTTCCTGACGGTTTTACCTTTAAGTATGCCGAGAGATTTGCCCGATCGAATAACACAAATGTTTTACTCTATTATCAGGATGCCGCCGATAAGGTTATTGTTTTTGACCTTAACATCTATGATGATAGTAATAAAGCAGCAGCAAATATTAACTTCGAAAAAGACGATAAATTGGTTGAAACCTACGAGAAAAATAATGTGAAACACTATATCATGAACAACCTTGGTCAAGTCCAAGCCGTATGGAGTAATTCGCTTGTTTTATATAATATAAGTAGTGATATCTCGGCAGGCGAAATGAAAAAAATAATAGATTCGATGTATGGAGGTTAAAGACATGTTAGGTAAAAAGAGAATTATTATGGTACTTTTTACAGTTATGCTGTGTATGCTGGCTTCCCCGTTGGCTTCCTTGGCAAGCGCCAATAATGTTGAATCCCCCAAAGCAAGTTTATATATCCGTTCCACAAGTGTAACTGCTCGAGCAATGGGAAACGGGACACTTTTACTAGAAAATAAATTAGGCGCCACAAGGATCGTCAATCAGCTTGGAGTCAAAACGATAGAAGTTCAAACTTTAAAAAATGGTTATTGGCAGTCCGTATACACAATAGTAAGAAATGATTACCTCTACAATACCGGTACTTATGTTTATGATTGCTATTATTACGGAACGCCCGGAACAAAATACCGAAGTTATGTTGAATTTTACGTCGCCAATGACGGAGGATCAGAAACAAAGATTGTCACTTCAAATCCAGTGACTGCATATTAAATAAATATTTAAAAACGCTGTACTACTGTTTTTTGATAAACGTTAGTACGGCGTTTTTGAATATTTAATCAACTTTTCCGAAACACAATAGACAATTTAAAGCGGTTTTTAAAACACTTGTTCAAAACTCATTTGCCTGATAATTTTTAACCGATATTTCTTTTCTCCATAAACTCTCAATTAACTTCCTCATTTCCAGTTAAATAAGGATAGAAGGAAAAATTATATTCCACCTTCTGACCTTCACTGTTATTTCATTTTGTATTGTTGCAACCTTTTTGTTCCAATATGCGTCTGTATCAGCGGTCGGTAAAATAGGTTAATTTGTCGTAATTTGTTTGAAATTTTTTTTGATAAAAAATGTGATTTTGCCAGTTTAATGTAATTTATAAAGTGAAGGGAGAATTTAAAAAATAATCTCAAAATGCAAGCCCAATAACGTAGAATAAAAAATAAGCAATGGCTTTGCTAACACTATGAGATTAATTGAGGTTACTCCTGAAGGTTTAATGTCATATAAAGGAGGGACAAGCATGGCTCATATAAGATCCCCATCTATAATATAATAGGCTCTCGCATATTCCAATGATCGCTAACCCTTTGAAAGCCTTTGATTAAAAGAATATTTAAGAGCCTAAACTTATTATGCAGAAGCAACTGGTTAAATGCAATAAGCAAACAAAATACTTGAATATTGTAGCTTCTTTTAAGTGAGGCAGTTTTGCTGAATGATTTCCAGGTAAAGGCAGAATTCTTACACAGTTCAAGTATGGAACTTCACTTCTTCAATAAATTTACAAGAGGAGGTTGTATTATGAAAAAAATATTTATTTGTTTAGCTTTGTCTTTAAGTCTGCTAATTGTAAACAATTCTATAATATTAGCAGCAAACGATAAGAATGCTGATTTAAAAGAGACTGTAGTTATTTCTGAAAAACTGAATAAATATTCCAATGACACAGGTATACCTTTATCAGAAATTAAAGAACTTAAAAATAAACCTGATGTAGACATTGATCAATTCATGAAAGATTATACAGACGCAACAAGTTTTCCTGGTATAGAAGCAAAATCAGGTGGCGGTGGTGGTGACGATACCATGACGCCAGAACAATTTACGCAGTTGAAAAATTCCTCACTAAAAGGGAACATACTCTTATCGGCTGATCAATCGCATTATGGTGTGAACCACGGCCATGCAGGAATAGTAACTACTCAAGGGAGTAAGACTGTTGAAGCTTTGGGGCCGGGCGTTTTGAGTCAAGAGTGTAATATGTCAGGTTGGTGGAGTCAGATGTACACCGCCAAGGTGCTTTATCACAAGACGTGTACGAACGCCCAGCAATTAGGTGCAGCAAATTATGCATACAATAGCCTTCGTGGAAAAACTTACAAAACGATTCCCAATGTAACTGAAAGTGCATTAAACTGCGCTACACTCGTTTGGCAGGCTTACAAAAACCAAGGCATCACGCTGAATAAGGTCTGGATGATTGGGGTTGGCGATACCTGTTTCCCTAAACAACTGCTTGAGGATACAACTTTGTCCTGCAAGTTGAGTATAAACTGGTAGAGAATTATACATGTTGCACCGGGATGGAATAATTCCCGGTGCAACGGTATAATCAGAATTATGGGAGTGTCGATTGTGAGAAAAAAATTAACTTCGTTTTTTATTTTAGTTATTCTATTGCTGGCTGGTTGTGCTTCTACTCAGCCACGCCAAGATAATTTCGCTTCTGAAATTTCCAGTAACCTTTTCTACGAATCCTGGGATTCCAGCGGATATAAAACAAAAAATCTTAAAATAGAGAACGGTGTTGTCAGTGAAAGCACCGAGAAATGGACACGCGGTTTTACAGAAGCCATTCCTGTAGATCAGGCTGAAAAGCTGTCCCAAAAGTTGAATTTTAAAGATTATACAGAATTACAACTGTCTTATGGGCAATTATATCACTATGAAAATTATCCGATCGGCAAAGTGTATACTTTTTTTGGCAATTATAATGGGACTGATGATTATTCGATAATGATATGGAATGATAGCGGTGTTCATAAAATTGAACTGCCTGATACAGACCTTTTTTTCCGGGATTTACAGCTCGATGCAAACTATCTATATTTAATTCTATCGGAATACCCTGAGGAGAAAGATGACCTTGAAGACAGTATTTTTGTCTATGAAATAGAGTTAAATGGCTTCATGCATACGAAATATACCCTGACCTGTAAAAGAGAGGTTCTGTTACATTGCGATAATTTTTTAATAAAAAACAAAAAACTATACCTGGTCAACAATGTGAATATAGCCCATACAACGGCTGATTCCACGCTTGCGGTTATTGACTTATTAACCAATAAAAGTTCTTTCTTAGAAAGAAAAGGTTTATTTGCAGAATCATTATTTGGTACTGAAAAGACTATTGCAGTGATCTATGGAAAAATGGAAGACGGGTATCCCGCACTTCCTCCTTATCTGGAGTACTATGATGAACAGTTAAACATGATTGATTCCAAAACTTTAACAGTCAATGATGAGAATTACCGTTTGTATTTAGGCGATTTCCTGTTCTATGATGGCAATATGTATTTAATTCTGAAAAAGAAAAAGAGCAGAGATTGTCTTTTCGTGATTCAAAATATGAAAACAAACGAGCGTGTTTACGCAGTTGAGATAAAACCACCGATAGAAGGGGCTATTATGCAGGATGCAAAATTTTTTATTAATAAAAATGAAGAGTATTTTACCCTGGATTAATTTTTTATTACTTCTCTATATGGAAGCCATGTTTTAAATGAAGGGAAAATGAGATTTAATACCTTATGAAAAAGGCTCTGTGAGTTCATGTTAGTATTTTTTATTGATATAGCAATTAGAGAAATATTGATTAGTCTTTTTGGGACATGGATTAGCCAAAATAGCATCTTCATGTTAGCATATGTTTTTTTGCAATGGATAAACATTTATTATATGGTACAGACCTTTTCAGAATGCTAGATAGAAACTGCTTGCCTAATTATATATGACTGGAATACAACAAGAAGTTATCCGATCAGAAGTCCTCTCATTACTTGGATATGAAAAAGATAGGATGGCACAAATGAAATACTCAAAAAAAATAAATTTATTTACAAAATTATTGCTAGTTTTATTTACTATAATGTTAGTTTTTAACATTGCACTTCAATTATTCTTAACAATAAACGGAGTGGGCATATCTATTTTGGACATTTATGCGCAAACCTTTCCCAAAAATGATACTAAAAAAATAGAATATAGCGATAGATATTTCGTGAAATCAAAAAGCTATTTTGAAAAACAAGAAAGAGGACAATGTGCCGGCTTTTCGTCTGCTTATGTTCTTAGGACTTTGGGAGAGGAAATAAGCGGAAGCGAGAATTACGAACGGCTTGATCATAAGTTTTCCAATGGTTATGTGATGCCACAGGCGCTTATAGACATTTTTAAGGAATATGATCATAATGTAGAAATGCTTCGCGGTGATTTGGAGAAGCTAAAAACAAGATTAAACGAGGGAAATCCGATTATTGTTCTAATCGGGCATTTTACTAGTTGGCAACACTATGTAACGGTTGTTGGATATGATGAAGACAATATTTTTCTATATGATTCGAACATGGATACAGATAATTTCAATGGATATAACAGAACGATAACCAATGCAGAGTTTATATCTCAGTGGGAAAACGAAATACCGTTGTTTGAACAAATTTATTTTGTAGTTTTACAGTAATACCACCTCAAGTAAGTATAGATAAGCTGCCAGTACAATATTTTTCCGCTGTTCATCCAAATCCGCCGGCAAATTTTGCATAATGGCCGCAATTTCCTGCGGAGACAAGGTAATATCTGTGTAGCTGCCGGTATTGGTCCTGCATCAACTTATTGTTATTTTTGAATCGTAATTTGTCTTCACATTTCTACTCTTCTGCTTCTGTCTGTTCCCAATTTTGTTAATTCGTTCTGCACTTATGCAGTTTCTGACGCGTTCATAGTCCTATTTAACTTCATCAATAAGAGAATTTTCTCCTTGTACCTGCTCAACTTTTTCGTTCAATCGTTCTGTGTCTGTATAAGCGCGAGATGTCCGCTCATGAAGGGATAATGCATTTCTGCAAACCCTTCTTTTTATTAACCATTTATTTCATTCCTGACTATTTCATCAACTGCATTTCGAATATTATTCATTCTCGCGACCCATTCCATCTGATTCTTTGCTTTTAACTGCTCAGTTACACCTTGCTGCTGGGAATATTCTCTGACCAGCCTTTCATACATTTCCAGAGCTTTAATGTCAACTTCGTGTAAGTAGGCATTGAGCCGTCCAGAAAAAAGGAATTCAGTATAAATCATTGGCTGATTTTCTTTTAGATATTGCAAATGTTCTCTACCGAATTTCCCGATTTCATATTCCTGTTTTTGTAAAACCAAACCAGAAATATAGTAATCGTCGTTTTGGGTATAGCTAATGCCTGTTTTTTTATCTTCGATATGCTTTTTCATATTAAAATCTTCCTCACCGTTCATAATCTTGTTTCCCGGCAATTGTCCATATTGCCGTTCTCTCGTTTCCCCTTCCAAAAACTTCGCTTTTCCTTTCAAGCTTAGCCTTATCCGCTATTTCCTGTCCCATTACTTCACTAATTATCTCATCTGTCCTTTCACCTCCCAAAAAACGGCGCAGCCGGTTATAATTTTTCTCGATTCCTTGAAGACGTTCACCTTTTGCTTCGCTTATTTCAAGTCGTTTATATAGGCTTCTGATTTGACTATTTGCTCGATCAAGTTCCATCATCAGCTCTCTTGTCTTTTCAAAGAACTGTGATAAGATACTGCAAATTACAACTTTAAGCTTTTGCACCAATGGCTCTGCAACTTTCTCTCTATAGCTTTTTGCTGACATCAAAGGTCTTGGCTCCTGCAATTGGTATTCCGGGTTATTATCGTAATGGCCGGCATTTTGGGCGATAAAGCTTTCTTTACTTTCCGCAGTCTGCAACTCATTCTGGACATCCACCAGCCGAGAAAGGAAATCTTCAAGCTCTTCCTTCTTGCCGGAAATTGCTTCCTCAAGCACAGCGACTTCTTTGGCACGCTGGACTTTTTTGTAGTCAATGACACTCAGGTGCTCTTCGTGGGTGCCAAGCTGTTCCCACTCAATGCCGTGGCGCTCCATCACCTGTGAAAGCTGCTCTTTCTCTGATTTGACCCATTGGTTCCACTCCGTGTCACCCCTGGTACCACCTGTAAATCCTTGATTAGCCAGCGCCTGTTTAAGGGAAACACGGGTATCCAGCCCGCGTTTGCTGCCGATGGTAAATGGTATAAAATCTACATGCAGGTGCGGTGTCGCCTCATCCATATGCAGGTGAGCAGAAAATACTCTTAAATAGGGATTCTGCTCTTGAAAGCTGCTCATAAACTCGCCGAGAACCTTTGCCGCGAGCTGGCCATCCGCAGATTTTGAAGCCATATTTTCCATGTTACCCACCTGAAAAATGACCTCATAAAATAATTTTTCCTGTTTGGCGGTTCGAATTTTTTCATAATAATCGTTAATACAGCGGTCGGTCCTTGTCTGCTTTGCATTGTATCGTTGGAGTGCATCATCAAAAAGCTCATGGTACACATCTTTGATGGGGAGATTGCAATAAGATATATTAAACTGCGACCTATCGCTGTCTATATTTGAAGCTATAAACTGGCGGCTGTTATGGTTTATCGAACCTTTACCAAGCATGACGCTGATCGTTCGTTTCATCGTCCTCTCCTCTTCTTTTTCGGCTGGTATCCGGCGAAGCCGGGGTTTTGTTACTTTTTCAAAAGTAACGCAAAAGCACTTTTGACACTGCGAATCAAAAATGCTTTGCGCCCTGCGGGATTATAGCGGCTTTTATTGCCTGGCGCCTTGCGGCGCGTGACGATGTGACGATATTTCTGATAGTAAACCCATCCTGCCAATTATCGTCACACCGTCACATATCGTCACGCCTCATCCCGCTCAGGTGTAAGCTTGATCGTTCTGCCAAAGTGGTTTCGATTGCTTTCGTAGCGAATATTGTATTCGGTCCACAATCTCTCCGCTCCAATGTTAAGCCGCCGTGTCAGCACATTCGGTTGTATTTCCAGACTCAACATTGCAATCAACTCCGATGCGCTGCCATGCCATTGCAAGTCTCTTATCCTCAGAAAATCAGCCACAGCTTCCAAAATCGGGTCAGGCGGTTCTTGCCAAAGTTCCGTTTCTGCTTTGGTCAGCTGCCAGATACAGCGCTCACGATCGAACAGAAGATGCAGCCTCTGATCCTGTTGATCCCTTCCAACAATGTCCAGGATCGCCTTATTATCGGTGCGTTTTTCCTTTTGCAAGATTAACGCGCCGTCCGCCGCACCAAGGAGTCCATTTGTGCCTGAGATGGTATCAAAACAATCGTCCGCACCTTGCTTTCGGGTGTGATGGACAAGCAGGATGCAGATATTGTGCTGGTCGGCAAACTGCTTCAGTCGCGTCACAATTTCATAGTCGCTGGCGTAGCTGTATTTCTCACCGCCCATTTCCCGGATTCTTTGCAACGTATCAATGATGATTAGCTTCGTGTCGGGATGCTCCCGCATAAATTTTTTAAGCTGACCGTCCAGTCCTTCACCCAAGTTTTTGGCGTGAGTAGCGAAGTAAAAATTGTCTATACTTTTCATGCCAAACATACGGGACAGTCGTCTTTGAAGCCTTGCGTAATCGTCCTCTAAAGCGAGATAAAGCACCGTGCTTTTATGAACAAGGTATTCCCACAAGGGAATGCCGCTGCTCACATGATAGCCAAGCTGTGCCATGAAAAAAGATTTGCCCACCTTTGGTGCTCCAGCAAACAAATAAGTGCCGGAGAAAAGGAGCCTATCAATGACTTGTGCTTTGGGCTGATATACCGTGTCGTATAGCTCCGTAAGCGATATGGTATAAAGATAATCCGGGGAATTAACCTGCCGAAAATAATCTTGCAAGTACTCCAGATCAAAATCATCATTGATCATTGCGTGTTTTTCGAGTATACTTTGACTCTCCGTCATTAGCCACCCTCCTTTAAACCGTTCAGTATCTCTGCAATATAGCGGATGAGGTCAAGTAGTTCATCATTTTCGGTGCTGACAGATTCGAGGCGGCGAAGCTCCTCCAAAACACTGCTAAGCTGATTTCGCAGAGCTTTGAACACGCGGGGATTGCCATTCACCACGATATCCTTGTCAAGAACACGCTGGATTAGATAGTCTTGTTTGGTCAGTCCTGAAAGTCTGGCGAGAACATTCAGTTCGACTGCTTCTTCCGGCGACATCCGAAACGCCACGGTTTTGCTTCGCCAACGATTTTTGTGATCTCGATTCTTGGCCGACATAATCACATGCCTCCTTCTGTACGTTCAATATCCAGCATGTTTGCCATTTCCGTCTGCCTTGAGGGAAAAAGATGCGCATAATTGTAAGTGACATCAATACTTTCATGTCCAACACGATCCGCAATAGCAATAGCTGAAAATACCATATCAATCAACAGAGAAATGTGCGAATGCCGAATATCATGAATGCGGATACGCTTAACATCCGATTCTTTTGCCCCTCTATCCATCTCGTGGTGCAGATATTGCTTCGTCACGGTGAATATGCGGTCATCCGGTTCAACGCCATATAACGTTTTTATAAAGTCTTGCATTTCCTCACATAAAAACTGCGGCATTTTGATCACTCGATTACTTTTTGGCGTTTTAGGCGTGGTAATCACATCCCTGCCCTTCAATCGCTGAAAGGACTTTGTAATGGTTACCGTACTTCTTTTAAAATCAAAATCGGCAGGTGTCAGCGCTAATAGCTCGCCTTCACGAATGCCGCACCAGTAGAGCATCTCAAAGGCATAGAATGAAACGGGTTTGTCCATCATGGCGTCAGTAAACTTGAGATACTCTTCTTTTGTCCAAAACAGCATTTCTTTGTTCTTGGCTTTTCCCATATTTCCAACCTTGGCGGCGGGATTTATGGTTAGACCATAATATTTAACAGCATGGTTGAAAATCGCACTGAGCTGATTGTGAAGCGTTTTTAAATACACAGGGGAATACGCCTTACCATTTGCGTCCTTGTAATTGATCATCTCATTTTGCCATGCGATAATTTCCTTTGGCTGAATCTCACACATTTTCCGTTTCCCGAAATAGGGTAGCAATTTGGTGCGGATAATGTGTTCTTTGGTTTCCCAAGTATTTTCTTTGATGCGGCTTTGCATATCGGCCGTATAGGTTTAGATAAAGCTCTCAAAGATCATATCCATATCAGCTTTGGTCTTTTGAAGCTGCTCACGCTCCCATGCAATGGCATCTCGTTTTGTGGGAAATCCACGCTTGCTGGTCTGCTTTCGCTCTCCCATCCAATCGGTGTAGCGATAGATGACACGCCATGTGTTAGTGCCGGATTCTTTGTAAACGGCCATTCCTATCCCTTCCTTTCCATCTTTTCGCGTTCCCCATAGCACACTTTTTCTAAGAAGTACTTTTTGCTGACCCTACCAGCAACGGTCAAGTATCCCATCTCCTTCAACTCATCATTGAGTTTCCGTACTAACTTGTAGGCATAAGATTTTGACACCCCCAATTCCTGCGCAACTTCCTCTACTCGCATAAAAGTATTGATCATCTTTTTCTCCTTCCTACCGTTTTCATTCTTGATAGGTTATTATATTAAACTTATTTGTTTAGTTTGTGCTATTATTATACTAATCTTATTTGTTTAAGTAAATGGCTTGTCAGAGAATAATTTAACTTTTTTGTTTAACTTCCATTGATTAAGCTTAAACATATATGCTATACTCTTTTCAACTGGAATGGACAGGAGTTGGCTATTATGGCAATTGGCGAACGAATCAGATTTCTTCGCATTTTGCATGGTATGACCCAAAAGTATTTGGGCATGGCGGTTGGCATTGATGAAAAAACCGCCGATGTTCGCATGGCACAATATGAATCCGGCACAAGAACACCCAAAGAAAAGCTGATTGCTGATCTTGCCAACACCTTAGAGGTTAGCCCAAATGCTTTGGATGTTCCCAATATTGACAGCTATGTGGGGCTGATGCACACGCTGTTTGCACTGGAAGACTTGTATGGACTTAAAATCAATAGTATTGACGGTGAACTCTGCCTAACTCTTGATAAATTCAAAGGCACTACCTACCTTTCCATGTTTGATAAGTTCAGCGCATGGCAACGGGAGGCCGAAAAGCTGAAAAATGGAGAAATCACCAAAGAGGAATACGATGCTTGGCGTTATAACTACCCCAAAGTTGAAGCCGAACGTACCACTACGGCGCTTGATGCCCACCGTGCCGAAAAAGAAGAGAGTGACCTTTCCAATAAATAAATTTACAAACAAAAAAGAGCTAACTGACATCAAATAAATCAGTTAGCTCTTTTTATATGGATAATGCAATTAGTGTTGCCAAAACGTTGCCACCGCAGAAATCAAGTGGCTAGCAGCCCAGTATTCATGCGTCTTTCGGGGTCTGGCAAATCATTCCCACTCAGTAGTTGGAAATTACTTTTCTATTGCTTTTGATGGTTTGTAGTCTTTTTAATACCTGAAATACCCTTATTTTCTATACATTATTTATATTCCTCGGAAAAAATAATGCCAAAATAATACCATAAAAAAGTGCCGCACATGGACGGCACTTCACTATTAATTCCAATCTATATCAGTATGATCCACTATTTCACCGTTAGCAATTTCCTTTTCAGACGTGTTGAGTCTTTCTCTTTCAGAAGGTGTTAATTTTGTAAAATCGCTGTCCCATTCATCGCATTCGATGATAGCTGTAACAGGTTCGACAATATATCCATCTGCCGTTTCTGGATCCACCTGAGGTGTTTTGGATGGAGCCGATATTTCATCCCCATCCTTTTCCATACCGTATATATGCAAGCCTAATGCTTCCGCAGCCTGCTTCTGTGCCTCTTCAAAATTCTCTCCATAACTTATACAACCCGGAAGGTCGGGAAAGTATACGCTATAACCTGTTTCAGTTGGTTCAAATACTGCCAAATAAGTGAGCTTACGCATAATAATATCTCCTTTACTGAGGAGTAGCGTCACTTTTTAAAGGCACCACTGCCAATGTTTTACCCAGAGGTCGAAGGATTTTAAGAATTGTGGTAAGCTGGGGGTCTGTCTCTCCGTTTTCGAGACGGGCAATCACCGGCTGCCGGACGCCGCTTAACTCTTCCAAAGCCATTTGAGTAATCTGTAGCTCCTGCCGAGCCTGTAATATTTCTCCTACTATTTTTACTTTCAGAGCTATTTCGTCTTGCTCATCTTCAGTAAGGGTAGACACAAGGTCTTTTCTTAATTGATCCCATTTCATAGGTCTTCTTTGCTCCTTTCGAGCCAATCTGCAAGATTGCGTTTTGCTTGCTCAATTTCACGGGGAGGAGTCTTTTGCGTCTTCTTAATAAAATGGTGTAGCATCATAAATATATTGTCCTTCCAATAGAAGAAAAAAAACCTGTCATTCGTTGGCCGGAGTTCCCATATATCATCCTCAATATGCTTAACATAAGGTTCACCAGCGCGGGTTCCATATTCAGTCAATACATCAAAATACTCAATGATTTTCTTATAGCGTACTCGGTCATTCTTACTGGTCACAGACTTACTTTGCAAGTCTTTTAAATAATCAATGATAGGTTGTTTGCCATATTGGTTAGAATAAAAATCAATGTTGTACTTCACTATTAACCTTTCCTCCACCCTCTATTATTATAACTCCAAAGTTATAAAATAGTTACTCTTTTTCGCTCTCATCGGGCGAATTTTTTATTTCCAAAATATCTTCAATACGACAATTGAGCTTTAGGCATATTCTTTCAAGAACGGTTAATGCCACGGGTTCATTCTTGCTGAGTTTTGCTAATGTGCTATTGCTCATGCCTATCATATCCCGTAATTCCAGCTTCTTAATATTCTTATCAATTAGTAGCTTCCAGAGCCTGTTATATGAAAGTGCCATAAATTCACCCCCTAATCATAATAATATATGATTTCTATAATGTCAAAATAAAATTACAATATCACAGAATATTTTCATTGACAACGACCTTTGCCGGCAGTATTATATTACATGAATGCAGAATAATATTACACTTAAGTAGAATTCAAAGGGAGGACGCTACAATGATGCTTCAGGAGTTTGAAAGTCGTACGGGTTTCTACCCTAGCCAAGTCCTTTACAGCCACATTGAAGCGGCTTACATGGAAAGCAATCTTGATAAAGACGCTTTCTGCAAGGCCTACAAGCAGAACGAAAACGGTATGGCCGAGGTCATCGCACAGAAAGCCAGCATCACAAAAATTCTTGCAGCTGATAAGTCTGAAAAGGAAAACGCCAAGAAGATCTCCGGACTTGAGAAAAATGTAGAACGGCTCAAAGCGCAGCTCGAAAAAGAGCAGGAGTGGAAAATATACGAAAGCGACCACAACGTCAAGCAGTCTGAGTATGAGAGACTGGCAAGTAGCGTTCCGAACGGTGCGCACTACATGACGGACGAAGAAGCCAAGGACTGGATTTGCAGCGAGTTCGATTTCGACCGTGACAAAATCACCATCATCCACGACACCGAGGGCGAGCCGATTGCACACACCGCCATCTCCGACGTGCCGCGCCTGTCAGTCCGCGAGCTGGAAAGGGCGCTCAACGGCGCCGGCGGCGCGGTGGTCGGTGCGCTGGGCTACACC
>CAYZDF010000041.1:0-23646 GCA_964477085.1 uncultured Gracilibacteraceae bacterium
ACATTCTAACTTATTTTCTCTGTTTTGTCTGTCTGGTTTTCTGGGTCCATTATATCTCGCCCTCTTGAATCTTTAGATTGACATCCAGAATACCTCTGGCTTTTCCATAATATTTTGTCAGTTCTTGAGTCTCTACCGCATACATATGCACCCCTCCTTCACATTAATTTGACAATAAAATTTGCACTATTCAACTAATGCTTTTTATTTTTTACTGTTGATAGTTACGAGTTGCCACACTTTTTTTTACAAGCATGTTAATCATAGCCTTAGTCTCTCCCTAACGAGGGGGCAATTATGAGATACGGTAGAATAATTTTTATGTTCTGATATAATTATGCTTTCAGGCTGGTTTTCACGAAACAGTCTTTTTGGTATCATGATTCAATCTGAGTGAACCTATACAAAAAGCCGACTAAGTCAAGTTAATCTTTAATCGGCTTCTTTTTCGGTAAAGAAGTTATTTGACTAATTTGCTTTACTTTAATCCCACAGTTTTAGAAGGGCTTCCCTGGGATTGTCAGCCATGGTGATCGGTCTTCCCACGACCAGGTATGAACTCCCTGCTTCCAGGGCTTTGCTGGGAGTGAGTACTCTCACCTGGTCATTTTTTTCGCTCCAAGCCGGTCGAATCCCTGGAGTTACCAATAAAAACTCTGTCCCGCATTCCTCACGTAATATCTTTGATTCCTGAGCTGAGGCTACCACACCATCCAACGTTGCCTTCTGAGCAAGCTTTGCCAGTGTGAGAACCTGTTGTTCTGCCTCTCCCTGAACTCCGATGGTCGGTAGTTCGCGCCCACCCATACTGGTGAGGACAGTGACTCCGATAATCTTTTTCCCTGTCGCGTGACATACTTCTGCAGCTCTGACCATCATCTCATAACCACCGCTGCAGTGAACATTTACCATATCGACACCTGATGAGGTAAGGACCCTAAGGGTCTTTTCTACTGTAGTGGGGATATCATGTAGTTTGAGATCAAGGAAGATATTGAACCCCATATTCTTAAACGCATCAATCAGGCTAAGTCCGGCTGAGGCATAAAGCTCCAGCCCAACTTTAAGCCAACAGCCGCTTCCTTCTAAACATTTTGCTAATTGTAAGGCTTTTTCCGTGGTATCTACATCCAAAGCCACTATAATTTTTGAACTAAGTGCCGAAGAATCTGACATGTATTCCGCTCCTTTTTTTTATTAGTCTGTGAAGTTGTTAAACCATTTATCAACTTCATTATGTAAACAAAAAGAATTAATATACTAAAAACTTAAATAGCTTCATCGTTAACCTTTTTAACTAACACAGAAGGTTATTATTTGTCAGTTTTATGCCAACAATTTATTTCTGGTGAGCCAGCCCTACGATATCCTGAACAGAGCGGCAATTACGCTCAAGGCAATATGCTTCCAATCCATTTAAAATATCGATGGGTGCCAGCGGATTAACAAAATTGGCTGTTCCAACGCTGATCGCCTTTGCTCCTGCCAGCATGAACTCTACCGCGTCCTGCCAGGTGGATATCCCGCCCATCCCAATGATCGGGAGCTTAACCGCTTCATAAACCTGATAAACCATGCGAACGGCAATCGGACGAACGGCCGGACCGGAAAGACCTCCCATCTTATTGGCAAGGATAGGTCTTTGATCATGGATGTTGATGCTCATGCCTAACAGGGTGTTGATCAGGGAGATTACGTCCGCCCCACCGCTTTCTACTGCTTTGGCCATTTCTTTGATATCGGTGACATTAGGAGAGAGCTTTGCAATTATCGGCAGGTCTGTGTGGTCTCTTACCACTCGGATTACCTCTTCAGCACTCTTGGGATTGGTTCCGAAAGCCATGCCACCATGTTTGATATTCGGACAGGAAATATTAACCTCCAACGCCGTGATACCTGATCCATGGTCGATAGACGATGCCATAAGAGCATAATCTTCCAGGGAAAAACCGGAAATGTTAACAATAACAGACGTATCCAGTTCTTTTAGTTTGGGCAAATAATCCTTTAGAAATGTACCAAGCCCGGGGTTTTCTAACCCCACGGAGTTGAGAAGCCCTGATGGAGTCTCTGCCAACCGTGGAACCGGATTACCCAAGCGGGCCAAAGGAGTAATCCCTTTGACAGTTATGGCCCCCAATAAAGACACTGGGCAATATGGGGCGTATTCTTCTCCAAAACCATAAGTGCCGGAAGATGTTATGACCGGATTCCGAAGCTCGAACCCTGCTAACTTCGTGGTGAGATTAACATTGTGCATCCCAGATAACCTCCTCTCCGTTGAGAACAGGGCCTTCTTTACAGACCCGCTTCCTCTTGACTTCTCCAGCTTCATCTTTTACTGTGCAGACACACCCGAGACACGCACCTATCCCACAGGCCATACGTTCCTCCAGCGATACTTCCAAGCGAACATAATAGGTATTACACAAATCAGCCACTGCCCGGAGCATCCCTTTGGGTCCACAAGCTGCGACACGTAATGTCTTGTTAATATCACTTGGCTCTTTCTGGTCTTTTTCACTAACCTTCATCGACTTTATATACGCTTCAAAAGGTTCCGTGACTAATCCTTTATAGCCAAAGCTCCCATCTAGAGTCGATACTTCCAGGTCAATTTCCATCGTTCTGACATAAGCCAAATCAGCACTTTCCAAAAAAGCTTTATGCTCCCCGCCCCAGAACAGCTTGACTTTAACTTTAGAACGATCAATGGCGTTAAGGAGGGAGAACAGAGGAAAAACCCCAATACCTCCTGCTACGAGGAGAAGCTCTCCTTCTCGGGGAACTGAAAAGCCTGTCCCTAGTGGTCCCATGACACTGAGATAGTTATTCTCTTTGACGCGAGTAAGCAGGTCTGTACCTTTTCCTGCCACCCGATAGTAAATAGTCACTTCTTGTTTTATTCGATCAATTAGAGCGATGCTTAACGGCCTTCTCAACAACGGATCGCAAGTCTCCGCTACCTGAATATGCACAAACTGTCCCGGCTGAGCAGACTTGGCAATCTGTCCGCTTAAGACCAGTTTGTAGATGCCCTGCGCCGGGTTCCCTATGAGTCTGTTTTCTACTACCCTTTCTTTAAGAAGCATACTATGACTCCTTTCAGACGATGGCTATATATATGCCCTAAACCTTTTACACTCTATACCCTTGATCATTTGTACTTTAGCTTTTACTTAGTTATAAGAATTACGGATACTTCAGCAAATTACCATGGATGGCAATAAGTTTTGATATTCAAACAAGGAAAAAACCAATAGTAATCACTTCCAGAATTATTGGACTCAAGTGGCCCTTAGTATTAGCTCAGTGGAATGAGACTCGGCGAATTGACTTCGAGAACATGGAGCCAGGCTTCTGCGGTATCCATGCTGGTAAAGCAAGGAATACCCTGCTCAACTGCGGCTCTTCGAATTGCAAATCCATCACTGGCTATTTTCTTGCCATGGGTCGTGGTATTCAATACACACTGGATTTGGCCTTTGCGAATCTTATCCGTAATCTCCTCTGACCCTGAATGCAGTTTGCGTACTGTCTCTACCTCAATACCAGCCTCCTGAATGACTTTGGCTGTCCCTTGGGTGGCAAGAATCCTGAATCCAAGGTTATAGAAGCGTTTGACCAGTTCAATTCCCTCTTTTTTATCGCGATCGGCCAAGGTGGCCAGGAGTGTTCCATGAGCAGACATATGCATACCCGCAGCCAGCAAGGCTTTATAGAGTGCTTTCTCATACTTCTGATCAATCCCCATAACCTCTCCTGTAGACTTCATCTCGGGGCCCAAGGATGGCTCGACCAAAAGCAGCTTGGAGAATGAGAAAACAGGGGCTTTGATAGCTACCTTATCACCAACAGGCCAGAGACCGGATTTAATCCCCATGCTTTGCAGTGATTCACCCAGAATTACCCGGGTAGCAAGTTCGACGATCGGTACTCCCGTCACTTTGCTGAGGAAAGGGACCGTACGACTGGAACGGGGGTTAACTTCCAGTACATAGACTTCGTCTTTATAGATTACATATTGAATATTGAGCAGTCCCTTGATGTTTAAACTTTGGGCGATGGAGATGGTCAGTTCGGAGATGATTTCCTGGGTTTGCTGATTGACCATTTGAGGAGGATATACAGCGATGGAGTCTCCGGAATGAATACCGGCTCTTTCCAAATGTTCCATAATTCCTGGTATACATACCGTCTCCCCATCGGATATGGCATCAACTTCAACTTCTTTGCCCAGAAGATATTGATCCATCCAGATCTGCTGTCCGGGGAACTCTTGCAGTGCTTTGGTGAACACACTATTCAACTCCTGTGGTTCATAGACGATCTGCATGGCACGTCCCCCAAGGACATAGGAAGGACGGATGATAAGCGGAAATCCGATCTCTTCTGCCAGTTTCTCGGCTTCAGCAATACTGGATACACAACTACCTCTCGGACGCTTGGCTCCGATCTTCTGCAAAACTTCATCAAAGATTCCTCTTTCTTCGGCCCGGTCGGTGTCCTCTACCGTGGTTCCCAGTATGCGATAGCCCCGTTCAGCCAGTCCTTTGCAGAGTCCGATAGCGGTCTGCCCCCCGAATTGAACCACAACACCTTCCGGCTTCTCTTTTTCCAAGACGGCAGTCACATCTTCAATGGTCAAAGGTTCGAAGTACAAGCGGTCGGCGGTGTCGAAATCCGTGGATACGGTTTCGGGATTGTTATTGATAATAATGCTTTCAACCCCTGCTTTGCGCAGTGCTTTAACAGCATGAACAGAACAGTAATCGAATTCGATTCCTTGGCCGATACGGATGGGTCCTGATCCGAGAACCACGACTTTTTTTCGATTCGAAATTTCTCCTTCATCTTCATCATCATAACTGGAATAGAAGTAGGGAGTACTGGCTTCAAACTCTCCTGCACAGGTATCAACCATCTTAAATACGGTCCGGATATGGTGCTCTGTGCGGAAATCGTAAATCTTCTGCTCTGTTGTCTCCCAGAGCCATGATAATTCTTTGTCTGAGTATCCCATATACTTGGCCTTTTTGATAATGTCTGAATTCCAGGGAGTAACCTTAATATCTTCCGCAAATTTGACGATCGATTCGATCTTCTTCAGGAAGTAGGGGTTCCACTGATTCAAGGATGTGACCCGTTCTACAGACCACCCTCTGCGAAAAGCCTCCGCGATTACAAACAGCATATTATCCTCTGCTTTGGAGCATTTAGCCTGAAGTTCGCTATCATTCAGGTTTTTCATCTCTTCGGAGCAGAGGCCGTAGGATTTTGTTTCAAGAGAGCGTACCGCTTTGAGCAAGGCCGTTTCCAAGTTGCGTCCCAGGCCCATGACTTCACCCGTTGCTTTCATCTGCGTACCGATGGTTCGATCAGCATCGGAGAATTTATCAAAGGGCCAGCGTGGAATCTTTACCACGACGTAGTCTAAAGCCGGCTCAAAACAGGCCGAGGTTTTTCCGGTTACCGCATTGGTCAATTCATCCATGGTATAACCGATTGCAATCTTAGCAGCCACTTTCGCGATTGGATAACCTGTCGCTTTGGATGCCAAAGCACTGGACCGGCTTAATCGGGGATTAACTTCGATTACCACATATTCCAACTTTTCCGGGTGAAGTGCAAATTGAACGTTGCATCCGCCTTCAATACCTAAGGATGCAACAATCTTCAAAGCAGAAGTTCTTAAAGTCTGTACCTCTCTGTCTGTGAGTGTCTGACAGGGGGCGACGACAATGCTATCCCCGGTATGAATACCGACTGGATCCATATTCTCCATATGACAGACTGTAATACTGTTGCCAATACTGTCTCTGAGAACTTCATACTCGACTTCTTTCCAGCCGGCTACACTTCTCTCTATCAGGACCTGGCCTATCATACTGGCTTTGATGCCACTGTTGGCGATAATCTCCAAATTCCTGGCATCATGGGCTATGCCGCCACCCGTACCGCCTAAAGTAAAGGCCGGACGAACAATGACAGGGTAACCAATCTCTTCAGCAAACTTAAGAGCTTCCTGCACATCAGATACAATAGTACTGGCCGGAATCGGCTCTCCGATTTCATGCATCAGATTACGGAAGTGTTCCCTGTCTTCTGCTTTACTGATACTGTCTAACGGTGTACCCAATAAGGTCACACCACAACGTTTTAAAATCCCTGCTTTGGAAAGCTGAAAAGCAAGATTGAGACCGGTTTGACCCCCCATCGTTGGCAATAGTCCATCCGGTCTTTCTTTTTCGATAATCCGTTCCAAAAATTCAACTGTCAGAGGCTCAATATAAACCTTATCTGCTACTTCCCGATCGGTCATGATGGTAGCAGGATTGGAATTGACCAGAACCGTTTCGACCCCTTCTTCCCTTAAAGCTCTGCAAGCTTGTGTCCCTGCATAGTCGAATTCTGCTGCCTGCCCAATGACGATGGGGCCTGAACCGATAACCATCACTTTTTGCCAGTTCTGTTTCGGCATTTCCTTCCCTCCTACTTATTTATCTCAACATTTCTGAATACTGATTAAAAATCTCATCGTTTTCTTCGGGACCCGGTGCTGCTTCAGGATGATATTGTACGGTCAGTACCGGATACTTCTCATGCTTCATTCCTTCGACTGTACCATCATTCAAGTTAGAATAGAGAACTTTAAATCCGGTACCTGTGAGCGATTCTTCCTTAACTGCATAGCCGTGATTCTGTGAAGTCATAGTTACTTTCCTGGTTTCCTTGTTTTGTACAGGGTGATTCCCGCCCCTATGCCCGAAGGGAAGTTTATAGGTAGAAGCTCCGGCTGCCATGGCCATAATCTGATGTCCCATACAGATTCCCAGGATCGGTAACCTGGATATCAAGGTTGAGATATTTGCAGCGATTTCCGGTAATCCGCTGGGATCTCCAGGGCCATTACTCAAAACAAGTCCTTTGGGCTTAATATCCATAATTTCTGCGGCCGGTGTATCTGCCGGGAAAACATGAAGTCTATATCCCCTTCGCTGCAGACAGCGCAAGATATTTCGTTTGGCTCCCAGATCCAAGACTGCTAATACCGGGCCATTTCCTGGGATGACATATTCCTCCGCCGCGGTAGCCTTATAGACCCAGTGCTTATCAGGCTGAATATCTTCCGGGGTATATATTTGCCAGAACCCAAACCCTTTATCCAGATCTTTCACCATCACACCGGGGATTGTTCCATTTTTTCGAATATGTCGAGTCAGAGCCCTGGTGTCAACTCCTTTTAATCCCGGGATCATCTGTTTTATACAGTAATTTTCCAGACTTCTATCTGCATGCAGACTGCCTTCACCTGCTGAAAGTTCTTTAACTACAATTCCATGCAGTAGAACCTTGCTCGCTTCACTCTCTTCGTTATGCCAGCCGTAGTTTCCGATCTGAGGATGAGTAAAGGTCAGTATCTGTCCAGCATAGGAAAGGTCTGTGATCATCTCCTGATAACCGCACATGGAAGTGTTAAAAACGACTTCTCCTTGTACCTCATCCCTATCCGGCCATTGCCCGAATGCTTCTCCTTCAAATGCCTTGCCATCACCTAAAACTAGCCAAGCCATATGTTATCCCTCCTTCATAATTCTTCTATTCACCATCACACACTTACCCGCGATCCAAGTCATGACAGGAAGTCCCTGCATCTCCTTTCCAAGGAAAGGGGTATTCTGTGCTTTGGATTCCAGTGATTCCACAGTAATCCTCTCTTGATAATCGGGGTCGAACATAACCATATCGGCTGTGGAACCGACTTTAAGTGTTCCGCCCGTTAGACCAAACCGTCTGGCAGGGTTAAGGGACCAAAGCTTAACCACCTGTTCTAAGGGAAGTTTGCCTTTCAAAACTAATTCTTGCCACACAGCGGAAAGTATCGTTTCAAGAGCACTTATCCCAAAAGGCGCCTCGGCAAAAGGTTTAGCCTTTTCTTCCCAGGTATGAGGGGCATGGTCTGTTGCCAGCATATCAATGGTTTCATCCAATAGTCCTTCCAGCAGTGCTTCCTGATCGTCTTTGGAAGGTAGTGGAGGATTGACCTTTAGGGATGTCCCTGTTAAGGTTACATCTTCATCTGTAAACAGCAAGTGATGGGGATTGACTTCGGCCGTAACATCAATACCCATTTTCTTAGCTTGTCGTATGGCATTGACGCTTTCCCTGGTCGAGACATGAGCGATGTGGATTTTCCCCCCCGTTTCCCCTGCCAGGATAACATCTCTAGCCACCATCACACTTTCTGCGCTAGCCGGAATACCTCTTAATCCTAATCTGGCACTGCTCTCACCGTGGCGCATTACTCCTTGTCCGGCAAGGTCGCTGTCTTCACAGTGACTAATAATAGGGCATCCGGTTAACTTGGCGTATTCCAGGGCTAATCTCATCATCTCAGCGTTCTGGATTCCTTTGCCGTCATCAGAGAAAGCAACAGCCCCCCCATCTCGGATATCCATCATTTCCACCAGTTCCTGACCTTTAAACCCTTTGGTCACAGCTGCCACCGGATATACTCTAGCCATCCCCGCTCTCTGTCCCTGTAAACGCACGAATTCGACTAAAGCCCGTTGGTCAATGATCGGCTGAGTATTGGCCATTGCCATAATAGAGGTAAAACCTCCTCTGGCCGCAGCTCTGGCACCACTCCGGATGTCTTCTTTATCTTCCTGACCGGGTTCTCTAAGATGGACATGCACATCAATCAGGCCGGGAAACAGAAATTTTCCTGTACCATCAATGATTTGTACACGCTCAATATTCTCCAAATCCAAAGTATTTAGAACTTCGTGTTCGGGTAAATTCTTTTCTATTTTAACAATTTTGTCATCCTGGATAACAACATCCGTTACCTTAGATAATTCCTGAATAGGATCGACAACATGAACATTCTTAATCCACAACATTGACTGTACCTCCTCCGATTAACAGGTAGATCAGAGCCATTCTGACGGCTACTCCGTTGGTCACCTGTTCTTCTATAACAGATTGAACACTATCCGCGAGATCACTTGAAATTTCTACCCCTCTGTTCATTGGTCCCGGGTGCATGACAATGGTATCCTTGCCTGTCATATGAATCCTCTCCCGGTTAAGACCATAGAGTCTACTGTATTCTCTGATGGATGGGAAAAGTCCGCTCTGCTGTCTTTCCAGTTGTAAGCGCAAGGCCATCACAGCATCTGCTCCGGGGAGTTCCTGGTCAAGGTCGTGGGAAAGCTTAACCCCGAGATAATTCATTTCTGCCGGCAGTAAAGTTGGCGGTCCTACAAGTGTTACTTCGGCTCCCAGTTTTTTAAGACCGAGTACATTGCTCCTGGCTACTCGGGAATGAAGAATATCGCCGACGATCACGACCTTTTTGCCTGAGATTCCTCCCAGACGTTCCTGAATGGTAAAGTAATCCAACAGGGCTTGGGTCGGATGAGCGTGCTGTCCATCACCCCCGTTAATAACACCTGCGTTTAGCACATCCGCCAGAAATTCTGCCGAACCTGAACTGGAGTGACGCACAATCACTAAATCAACGTTCATGGCCTCAAGCGTCTTGGCTGTATCTAAAAGGCTTTCCCCTTTATTCACACTGCTCTGGGCCACTGAAAAATTGGTGGTATCAGCACCCAGGATTTTAGCGGCACTCTCAAACGAAGTCCGCGTTCTGGTACTGTTTTCATAGAAGAGGAGGACAACTGATTTTCCTCTGAGGGTGGGTAATTTTTTGATGGGACGTTTCAGTATTTCTTTCATGGGGATGGCCGTCTGTAAGATATGTTGTATTTCTTCCGCTTTGAGGTTGTCCAGATCGAGTAAATCCTTGTGTTTCCATTTCATATTTTAAGCCTCCTTCATAACTTAACTATCTGAGGTTTGCTTTCATAAGGACTACTTGATGTGACCGTTGCCCTTTCTTGTCAGATATAAATAGTCTGATAATCTAAAAAACCTCCTACCGCAAGGCAAGAGGAATTTAAATCAATTCTTCATACCCTTGGTATCTCTCTGGATAACATTTAAAGGGTGATATCATTTGATTTTAAGTTGGTGTTATTCCATTTAAGTTTTTTCTAATAGCAAGACTTCTTCGTCCTTGTCAATTTCTTCCAAACAAACTGAGATGATCTCTCTGCGTGATGTCGGAACATTTTTCCCAACGTAATCAGCTCTGATCGGCAACTCCCGATGACCTCGATCAATCAGCACGGCCAGTTGGATCTTGGAAGGTCTGCCCAGGTCAATAAGGGCATCTAAGGCCGCTCTCACCGTTCTTCCGGTAAAGAGCACATCATCAATCAAAATGACCGTCTTTCCCTCAATGCTGAAGGGAACTTTCGTTTCATGAAGTACCGGCTGAACATCGATGGTACTCAAGTCATCCCGATACAGAGTTATATCTAACAGCCCCAGTGGCAGCTGCGCTTTTTCAAATTCCCAGATCCGCTTCTGAATTCTCTCAGCAAGAGGAACTCCTCTCGTTCTGATTCCAATCAGGACCAAGTCAGAAGTTCCTTTGTTTTTCTCTACGATTTCGTGAGATATTCGGCTGATAGCCCTCCTGATACCGTCCTGATCCATAATCCTGTTTTTAGGTGTACCTTCCATCCTGGATTCCACCTTTCTTTTTTTGTTCTATGTAAACATAAAACCATTTGATTAGTCATTAAAAAACTGCCTGCAATAGCAGACAGTTATACCTTACGCACAATCGTATAACACCAGATCTGCCTTGCCTGTCTCACGGGACATGTTTAAAGGCTTTTTAATTACACTAAAGATAGTCTAGTGTAATTAGCGTGAAATGTCAATGAAAAAGACTTAATGTTGATTATCTGTTTACTATTTAAGGAGCGATAGCAAAAAAATTTCTTTAGTGCGTAATATTCATAGCATAAGCAGAGTCTAATACTAATATACCATTTATAAGAAATCACCAATAACGTATTCTTCATAAACTTGAAACATTTAGTCTTATACACGCCCTAAAGAGTTAACAATTCAAGAAGTACTGTGTGTAGATGTTTCAATACATCGTTTATGAATAAAAACATTAGGACTGTAACAATTCATAACTAGAAGAAGACTAATATGATATTTCTTTTGGGAGGAATCCTGCTTGAAAAAAATTGGTGTAACTTTCATTATTTTTTTATGCATGCTGTTCCTCACTGCCTGCAGCGAAACAGATGTCCAAAATATGCCGGCTTTGCACAACAAAAATAGGGATCTACTTTATGAGATTCTTTCCAATGCTAGGGATATCCAAGAACTGTATTATGAAGAAGTTCCTGTCATATCCCATTATTCAGGTGAAATAACAATCGAAAATACATCCAAGTTTTGGTTTAAAGGGAATATCTTTAAGACTGAACAGATTACTCACTTCTACAAGGGAAATGAGCTCATTGATAGTGAAATAACAGGGGAGATGTTTGATTATAATTCCCTGCAAACCAAACGCTATTATTTAGGTGATTACCCTGATCACTTCAGACAGCAATCTCCAAGCCAGCCGAAGAGTCTGATCATACCGCGAAAACAGACTATTTTATGGTATTTGGATAAAGTAGTACCTGATATAAGCTCATTTACAGAGACTGAATATAAAGGAGAACAGTGCCTGGTCGTAGAAATATTAAAAAATACCTTGGGCAGTACTAAAGTGTGGATCGGTGTTTCAACACATTTACCGCTCAAAATCGTCAACAGCTATAACGGAAACATCTCGGAAAGGGAATACTTCAACTTCAAATTAGGTAAAGGCTCCGTTTCTGAAAAGGATCTGGAAATACCACCTGGTGCCATCATATACTAAGTTTAAAATAATAATATTCCATGAAGTGAGAGGCTACCTTATGCCCACAATCGCTACTCTTTCCCCCTTCGCATCGCCACCTGAAAAGCGAAGCTCTGTTCGCATGATCTTAGGTAAAACCTTCTTTTCGCTAAAGCGCTACCTATGCTGGATCAAGAACTCAAAAAGCTATGCCCTGCAACGCTCGGAGAATAATCTTCCTTATATCGTGGCCTCCCATCAAACTCCTTTGATTCGAAATCTGGGAGCTGACTGTATGCCTCTTCAGCATAATAAGCTGACCAATTTCAGAGTGGCCTTGCCTAAACTTCATGGGATTATGCTCAATCCAGGAGAGACTTTCTCCTTCTGGCGAATCGTTGGCAAACCTACGAGAAAAAAAGGGTATGTTGACGGAATGGTTTTACATAATGGCAAATGTTGTGCTGGACTCGGCGGAGGGCTCTGTCAGATTTCCAACTTGATCTTTTGGATGACCATTCACACTCCGTTGACTATCACGGAACGTTGGCGGCACAACTACGATGTTTTTCCTGATGCTGACCGAACTCAACCTTTTGGAAGCGGAGCTACTGTTGTCTATAATTATGTTGATCTTCAGATCATGAATCAGACAGACTATCCCTATAGGCTAGCACTTGAGATGAATGATCACGATCTGTCAGGAAGCTGGCAATCTACTTATGAACCTCAATGGCGTTACGGTGTCTATGAAAGCGAGCATCGCATCATTAGCCATTGGTGGGGAGGATATACCCGTAAGAATACCTTAAAAAGAAGAATCACCGATCCAGAGGGCACTCTGATCAGTGATGAGCTGGTATGCGCGAATGAGGCTATCATGATGTACGAACCGTTGATCACAGGGACTACTGTTGACAAGCAACAACGAGAAGATTATAACGAATTCAATAACAGATAAATGATCATTACTCATCTGTTCTGCTCATCTCTCTATCCGTTAGTTGTTTTAACTTGCCTAATATATCTTTGAAATATTCAGGAGGATCGGCTGTGAACTCCATTCGTTGTTCCGTGCGCGGATGGACAAAACTTAAAGTTTCAGCATGTAAGACCTGCCCTTCCAGACCAAATGGATTTTTTCTTGGTCCATAGAGAGGATCGCCTAAAACAGGATGTTTAAGATAAGCTAAATGGACTCTGATCTGATGGGTTCTTCCCGTTTCCAGTAAAGCTCTGATCTCCGTAAATTGAAAGAACCTTTCCAGAACGTAATAATGAGTGATGGCATCTTTGGAATTTTTGAAGACCACTGCCATCTTTTTTCTATCTTTGGGATCCCTCCCGATCGGAGCATCGATAGTACCGGATGGTTCAGAAAGAACTCCGTGCACAACAGCCCTATAAGTTCGATTGGCACTGTGCTCTTTGATTTGGGCAGCCAGATGATGGTGCGCATCATCGTTTTTGGCCACTACCAGCAAGCCTGATGTATCCTTATCGATACGATGAACGATTCCGGGTCTAATGACCCCGTTAATCCCGGAAAGGTTCTTGCAGTGATACAGCAGGGCATTGACTAACGTTCCATTCCAGGAACCCGGGGCAGGATGAACCACCATGCCCTGAGGCTTGTTCACGACTAATAGATCACCGTCTTCGAAGATAATCTCAATATCCAAATTTTCAGGCTGAACATCCAGCTCTCGTGGCTCTGGAATATTGATCTCCACTAAATCTTCCGGTTGAATCTTATAGTTAGATTTCCTGGCTTGGCCGTTGACAAGTACCCTTTCTTCCTGAATCAGATTCTGAATAAAACTTCTGCTTTTTCCGGTCTTCTCCGTAAGGGCAATATCCAGTCTGTATTGAGGCGGTACATCAATATGATGCCATTCTTCAAATTCATATTCATCTTTGCCATAATTCTCAATCATCGTTATGTTATCACCTTGCCTTTGGTGGTATTGTACCGCAGTCTTACGTGTTTATTCCTTTTGGGGAATGGAGGGATTATTCGGTTTCTGTCTTCTCTTTTAAAGCTTGTTCCTCACGGGCTGATCGTTTATAAATCAGGAAAGCAAGTAGAAACCCTCCGACAACGATCATGCTATCTGCGATATTAAAAATATAAGACCACACTTTGAAGTCCAGGAAGTCAACGACCTTACCGATAAACATCCGGTCATAAAGATTACCGAGAGCACCTCCGCCGATCATCCCCATGCAAATCCTAACAAGTATCTGTTCTTTGGATACGATCCGCTGATAATACAACATTGCGCCGAAGACGATGACTGCTGTGAGAACGAAAAACCACGTCTTCCCGGCTAACATGCCGAAGGCAGCTCCTGGATTCAGAATGTAAGTTAAATGAAAAAAGCCAGGAATCACAGCGATACTTTCTCCCAGACTCATATTGCTTTGAATGATAACCTTACTGACCCGGTCCAAGATAACCACTAAAACGATTGTAATCCAAATATACAAGTAAAAAACCTCCTCAGGATTAAAACTCTAGATTCATAACGTTTAGTGTTCAGGCAAAAAAATAAAGCCAGATATCCCCTCTGATTTCTATCTCATCTTACCACAAGGAATTATCTGGCACAACTTACATTTATTTTGGAATCATACTAATCTTCAACGATTACAGTTACCATATCTCCATTATTGAGACCAAAAGCGTTAGCCTCATCGGTATCGATGTGGAAGTCCAAGGCAAATGTCTTTTTGACCCTTACGAGGACATGATGAAATTCTCCCCCACGCGGACCATCAACTTTAACCTTGACCATCTGATTGTCTTTAAGACCATAGCGCTCCGCATCTTCTTCGGTAGTATGGATGTGACGCAGTGCGACAATAGCTCCCCTTTCCAGCTGTATGCTGCGATCTCCGTTCACGATTTCTATCCCTGGCGTATTCTCGACGTTCCCGGAGTCTCTGACCGGGATTTTAATTCCTAATTTGACAGCATCCGTTAGAGCCAGTTCAACCTGGGACTCCGGTCTGGCAGGACCAAGAATTCTGACATTGGGGATACTCCCCTTAGGGCCGACGAGAGTTACTGTTTCTTCACAGGCAAATTGTCCGGGTTGACTTAGCTCTTTTTTGACCGTAAGAGGATGATCTGAACCGAAAAGGGCTTCAATATCTTTGTCAGAAAGATGAAGATGTCGGTTGGATACTCCTACTGATACTTGAAAAGTACGCATAGAATTCACTCCTTCTTAAAATGACTTCCTCATCTATTCTTTTCCTCAATAAAACCTCTTCATTATCTATCTATTAGACAGGCTTACAGATGATCTCCTGGACTCGTGTCGAGAAGAACTGGTTAGAATGGTTTGGTGTGACAACAATCGCGCTGTCCGCACCTCTTCCGGTTCCGCCGATGGAGATGACCTTCTGACCATATTCAATCAGACCGGCATCCAATGCCATAACGGCAATCTCTATCCCGACTTTGACACCCTGACCAAATATGCGTAAGGTATTGGCTGCGATTTCGGAAGAGTATACACCCCCGGATTGCATCCTTAACGCCCGATCAATGCCGGCAAAAAGGTGTGTGCCAGTCAGTACGTTTACTCCTTTATGGATCAGCTCTGTCCGCATATTTTTCTCCATTTGATCGATCCCTGGTCCTGCAAAACCCACATGATGCGTAACACAAACAATTTGAAGACCATAACCAAGGCAGTGGGAAGCTGTTTGACCTGTATGCGAAGCCACAACCAAGGTATTAATACCTAGTTCTTCCGCACGCTTTACAGCTAACTCGATCGTCTTAGCTGTGTTCTCCTTACCAGGCTTTTCGAATATGACACACTCCATCTTACTCCCCCTAAGGCTCAGTTTTCCAGATTATCTCCCCATTTTCTAATATAGGAACGATAGGTAAGATATTTGTCGTAGCACAGTACACGACGTCTTTCTCAAAACCCAAAGACAGCAGAAACCGCCCATACTCTGTCTTCCTTAATGTATTGAGAAGATCTCCCTTTGTCATATTGTACAACATTTGCGCTGCCTGGCCAAGGTCATTTGCTTGAATCTCCTTGCCTAGAGTTTCCTGAAGCATACCAGCACATAATGTGTCCGGTATATCAAATCTATCTTCACTCCCAGCACAGATTATGACCAATCCTTTAATTTCTTTATTTTTTTCTAAGTATCTAAAGATTGCGTGAGTGATACTATCGACATTAAGAAAGGAGGCCATCCATACTTGCTTTGCTTGTGAAACCGCCTGAATAGCCCTTGTCCCGTTAGTCGTAGTCATGATGACTTTCTTTCCTCCAACCTTTTCAGGGGAATAATCAAAAGGAGAATTACCAAGATCAAAACCTTCAATTCTCAGTGCTTTTCTTTCCCCACCGAGCAAGGAACCCGGCTCGTTAATCCTTTTCTCGATAGCTTCTTCAGTTGTCTGCACAGGAATGATGGACTGACATCCATTGGCCAAAGCGGTAACCATTGTACTTGTTGCTCGGAATACATCGATTACAACTGCGATTTTATCAGCTAAAGGTGGCATCCATGGACTCCCAGCACAGGGTAGTACTTCTACGAGCAAATCCACACCTCCAATAAAATCTGTTATTGAATAATAAGTTTAAAATTTAGCTGCTCCAAAAAATATCCCGTACACCTTAGTCTATACGGGATAAGCAACAATATTACAATTGTGGTTAATCATCTTTAAAACTACAATTGTCCAGACAATGCATTGAGTTCCATTCCGACTTGCAGTACTGTCTGTACTATTCCAGTAATATCCTGCGTAGCTTTTGCTTGTTCATGAATAATTACATTATTCTCGCGAACACCTTCGCTGATCTTTGCGATAATCTCTTCGAATTGGGAAAGAATTTCGTTGATTTCATCGGTTGATCGATTACTATCAACAGCAAGCTTTCTTACTTCGTCAGCGACAACAGAGAAACCTCTGCCATGTTCGCCAGCTCTGGCAGCTTCTATAGCTGCATTGAGACCGAGCAAATTAGTTTGAACAGCTACCCGTCGTATGAATTCAATTATATTTGTCGTTTGCTTGACTTGGTCTTGCCCCTCAACCACAGCATTAGCAACCGTTTGGCTGATGGCGGCTACCTCTTGGGAAGAAGCAGCCACTTCCTCAACTGCACTGGCAGCTACTTCGATTGATTGGTTCAGTTTTTCAACCTGAGTACGAAGTATTACCTTCAGTTCCTCATCCCGTACCATGGTTGCTACCATCCCTGCAGCAACTCTGGCAATGGGTCTGACGATTTCGACTGGGCCTGCTAAACCGAAACACCCAATTTTCTGTTCCTGCACGATGATAGCGAGGTTAAATCCCTCTTTTTGGTTACCATTAGCAGCAATTTCATCTTCTTTAGAAACCGCAATTTCTTTTAAACTCCCTGTTAGGATACTATGATGGCCTTTATGAAAGACACCAATACGTTTTTTAGCTGAATCTGCGATAATGGTCCCTGTTGGATCACTCACAATACCATGGTATGAACTGTTTTCATAAATAAATTGAACAATTCTCTCAGCAATCTCTTCGGTAAGCTTCATAATTCCCCCCCTAAAAGGCAGAGTCCCCATCCTTAAAAGTTTCCCTATTCTTAATATAATATTACTTTGAATCATTGTCCCTGTCTACTATAATTGTCATTTTAGAGCAAAAATAATAAAAAACAAGAGGGTCACCTTATAGACCCTCTCATTTAGTACTCAAATTATTTTGTTACGTTAGCCCTTAATGATATCCTGGCACCGTGGACATAGTTCAGGATGCTCAGGGTTCGATCCTACCTCTTCATTATACATCCAGCAGCGTTCGCATTTACTACCCGAAGCGGAGGCAACCCCTCTTTTTACACTCGAGAAGTACTCTCCCTGCTTAGCATCCTGGGGTACCTCGTCTTGAACCTGATGAAGGGCCAGCTTGGATACAATAACAATCTCAGCCAGATTATCAAGAGTACTCAGGAAAATATACGTCTCTTGATCCTGAGGATAAAGGTTGACTTCAGCCGTTAGGGAATGATTAATGAGTTTTTCCTGGCGAGCGATTTCCAAAGCCTTGGTAATATCATATCGGAGATCGAGGATCTTATCCCATTTCTCAGCAAGATGGTTATCCATCCATTCATTGTTAACTTTTGGCATTTCTTCTATTTGGATATCAGAACCTTCTGCATTACCAGGAATATACGCCCAGATTTCATCTGCTGAAAACACCAGAATCGGAGCGAGGAGGCGAACCAAAGCGTCAAGGATTTCATACATCACGGTCTGCGCACCGCGACGGGCTACCGAATCTTTCCCTTCAACATAAACCCTGTCTTTGACGATATCCAGATAGATAGCACTTAGCTCTACGGTACAGAAATTATGCACGGTATGGTAAACAACATGGAATTCATATTCATCATAAGCTTTCAGTACCCGCTCGATGACTTTGTTAAGCTTGACTAAGACCCACCGATCGATCTCTTTCAGATCAGAATAAGCTACATGGTTTACTGCCGGATCGAAGTCGTAGAGATTACCCAGCATAAATCTCAAGGTGTTACGGATTTTACGATAGGCTTCTACCATCTGGTTCATAATTCTCGGGGATGCTGCCACATCATTTTTATAATCAGCAGAAGATACCCAGAGCCTCAAAATATCGGCGCCCATGTCTTTGACGACCTGTAAGGGATCAACTCCATTGCCAAGTGATTTAGACATCTTTCTGCCTTTTTCATCCACCAGGAAGCCATGGGTCAAAACTTCTTTATAAGGTGCCTGACCAAAAGCAGCAACAGAGGTGGAAAGGGAAGAGTTAAACCATCCTCGGTGCTGATCAGATCCTTCCAGGTACATATCGGCTGGCCATTTTAAACCGGTACGTTCCTTAAGAACTCCGACATGACTGGTACCTGAATCAAACCAAACATCCATAATATCGCTTTCTTTACGGAATTGACTCGCACCGCAAGAGCATTTATAACCTACAGGAAGTAGTTCTTCAGCCGATCGAGCAAACCAAGCATCGGAACCTTCGGACTTAAATACTTCTTGTACTCTTTTTATTGTTTCGTCATTAATGATTTCCTTACCGCACTCTTCACAGTAGAAGATGGGAATTGGTACACCCCAGGTTCTTTGCCTGGAGATACACCAATCTCCTCTATCCGCGATCATATTGTAGATTCTGTCTTTACCCCAGGCTGGAATCCATTTGACCTTATCGATTTCAACCAAAGCTGCCTGACGGAAGCCGTCAATGGAAGCAAACCACTGTTCGGTGGCTCTGAAAATGATGGGATTTTTACAACGCCAACAGTGAGGATAACTGTGCTTGATTTTCTCAGTGTGAACCAGTAACCCTGCCGCATCCAGGTCACTGATAATCGTATCGTTGGCACTATCAACTTTCATCCCGGCATAAGGCTCAACCTCAGCCATAAATCTTCCTTGATGATCGACTGGGCACAGGACAGGAAGACCATATTGCTTTCCTACCTGGAAGTCATCCACCCCATGGCCAGGAGCTGTATGAACACAGCCGGTTCCCTGTTCCAGCGTCACATGCTCACCACAGATAACCAGAGAATCCCGATCAAACAAAGGATGCTTACAGACTATCCTTTCTAATTCCTTACCGGTAAATGTCTTGACGATTTCCAGATCATTTCCCCAGATCTCTTGCAGAGCTTTGATCATTTCTTTAGCAACAACCAGATACTCAGTATCTTTTCTGACCAGAGCATAACTGAAATCAGGATGGACACTAATGGCGAGGTTGGCTGGAATGGTCCAGGGGGTTGTGGTCCAGATAACCACAAAGGTATCTTTTTCTTCAAACAGTCCTCTGCTGTCTTTGACAGGAAACTTAACAAAGATTGCCGGAGACTTTTTATCGGCATAATCGATTTCAGCTTCAGCCAGAGCAGTCTCACAGGTCGGACACCAATAGACCGGTTTGAGTCCTTTATAGATATAACCTTTCTTAGCCATCTCTCCGAACACACCGATTTGGGCAGCTTCATACTCTTTTTCTAAAGTCAGATAACTGTTATCCCAATCTCCGCGGATTCCTAAACGTTTGAATTGTTCTTTCTGAATTTCCACATATTCTTTGGCATAATCCTTACATTTCGTTCTGAACTCTAAGACAGAGACGGAATGACGATTCAGGCCCAGTTTCTTAATTACCTGCTGTTCGATGGGGAGTCCATGGGTATCCCATCCGGGAACATAAGGAGAATTATAGCCAGCCATGGTCTTATAGCGGACAATAATATCCTTTAACACCTTATTTAGAGCATGACCCAAATGGATATCACCATTGGCATAAGGAGGACCATCATGTAAGACAAAAAGTTCTCTTCCTTCCCTTGCTTTTTGGACTTTTTGATAGATATCGCTATCTTCCCATTTTTTCAAAATCTCCGGCTCTCTTTGAGGTAAATTCCCCCTCATAGGGTACTCAGTTTGGGGTAAATTCAAAGTATCACGATAATCCATAGCAATACCTCCTATCAGTAATATAGCCATAAAAATCAAAAAAATGAACCTTTGGCTTGATTAATATTCAGAGTATACCTTCAGTGAAAATTAAAAACTCATCCTAGAAAGGACGAGTTTAATCGCGGTACCACCTTTTTTCACTTGGTTCTAAAAACCAAAGCCTCAATGTTCGATAACGGGAACAACCGGATCCGCTTACTTCCTTTCAGCTGATCACTCCGAGGTGATCCATTCTATCGATCCTTTGCAGGCTTCCACCATCCCTGCTCGCTGAAAAAAAGACCATTATGACAGAAATATCCTCATCAACGTTTTATAAGTTTTCTCAATGACATCCTTTATATTATATAGAATTTTTTTCCGAAAGAAAAGCCCTTAAGCTCTAAATTGATTGGTTAAACGATTAAGATTTTCAGCCATCTTCGATAAATTCTCTGAGGCATGGCTAATTTCAAACACCGATTTGGTTGTTCTTTCCACATCCTGCGTTATCTGCTGTGCGCCTTCCGTACTCTGATTAATACTGCCTGAAATTTCGGACATCGCAAAGCTGACGTCATTAACGATATGAAGAACCTCATTACACTCGGCGGAAGCTTCACTGGTAATCTTATAGAACAGTCGGGCATCCTCGCGGTATTGATTAGCTGTAGTGATAAAATCTTTGTAGTCATTATTGACATTGATATCCATAAAGTTAAGTAATTCGGAAGAGTCTTTGACCAATTCCTCGATGCTGTGTCGAACTTCGCCAGTCATATTTTGAATATTGGTAACGGTAGAAGCAGATTCCTCGGCAAGTTTTCTCACTTCATCAGCAACGACCGCAAAACTTCTGCCTTGTTCTCCGGCCCGTGCTGCTTCAATCGCAGCATTCAGTGCTAATAAATTAGTTTGTTCGGCAATATCTGCAATCAGGTTGGTCAATTGTGATATTTCTTCCACGATTCTGGCTTTCTCAATCGCTCTCTTCATTCGTTCTTCTAACTTGGTATAGATCTCAATAGCCGTCTTTTCTGAGTTGTTTACTTTATTCCGGATATTCTCAGCTCGCCTTTCAATCTCCTTGGCTCTCTCTCCCGCCTGGATCATCTCTGTATTCAGGGTGTCCATCGAAGTGCTCATCTCCTGGCTGGAGGCAGTGACTTCCTGGCTGGAAGCATTGACTTCCTCTAAAGCGGCCGATATCTCCTGGGTGAAGGCAGTAACTTCCTCAATATTGGAAGATACTATCTGAGTTGTTGCCGATAATTCTTCACTGGCTGCTGCCAGGTCTCGAGCTGAAGACATAATACTTCCAACCGTATTGTTCAGCATCTCTTGCATCTTTGCGAAAGCTTTGGATAATCTTCCGATTTCATCTTGTCTCTTGAGACTCTCCTGCTTTGGCCTTTGAGTTAAGTCTCCCGAGGCTATCACTTCAGCATAATGTGTTGCTTCGATGATCGGCTTGCCAATTCTGCGTCCGATGAAAAGTGCCATACCAATTCCAACTAAAATGATCATAAGCGAGACGATCAAGATACTCTTTTTTAAGGACTCCAACCCTGCAAGTACCTCATCGCTTGGAGCAGCTAAGGCCAGACTCCAACCCGTTCCGGCTACAGGTGTAAATCCCATATAGCGTCTGCTTCCTTCGAACATATAATCAGCTGACCCCTGTTCCCCTTTGAGCATCCTGTTCTGCATCACATCCGCCAGTTCCTGCAAGTCTGGGTTATTCTTAACATCTTCTATAATATTATATTGATTAGCAATGTGCTCTTTATTAGGATGTGCAATGAAATTACCCTTACTATTGATCATATAGGCATATCCGCTCTGTCCAAACTTCAATTCATCCGTGATATTAGTTAAGCTTTCTGCTTTATCAACAGAGGCAACTATTCCTGTAACCTCATTTCCTACCTTAATCGGCACTGCAAATACAATAATAAATGCACCATCAACATTACTTTTAAGGATATCGGAAACCGCAGGTTCTCCTTTGATAGCCTTCTGGAAGTAATCCCTGTCCTTGATATCTTCCCTGTCACCAGTTGATATATAAGCAACACCATTGAGATCAGCAATTAGCATATGAAGGTGCCCGGCTCTTACCGTTTCTTCTCTTAATAATTCTAATTTTTCTTCAAGAGTGGCATTGACATAATTTCCCGTATTTTTGATAATATTTCGATTAGCCATTACTTCAAGGGTACTAAAGTACCTATCCATATGGCTGACCACATTCCTGGAGGCTTGGTTCGCTAACTCGGGCAATGATTTGTTGACTTCACCTGTAACGGCCTTCGCCGCTCTGTCGTAAGCAATTAACCCAAAAATCAAACAAGCGATCATAAGTATTAAAGCAAAAGTAAGAGCGATTCTGTTTCCAATACTTTTCACATCTTTTCCCTCCAATGCAATATGAATTTTTCTTAAGATTTGCCTGCGATTCGCTTTTTTATAACTAGCGACTATAATAAAAAGATTTTCAATTCAGAATATTTAATTTTTTATTATAGTATATTTCTAATAGGGAATAATTACAATATCTTTTTTTGCAATAATTGCTAATTGATAGGGATAAAAAATTATTGGTAAATTTTGATAGCTAAATGAAATAAATTAAGCAGTGCTTCGATGCACTGCTTTGGGCCTGTTGTTTTGTATGAAATGAGTTCACAAATCTATAATTCCTTATAGATAAAAATTTTCCAAGCATGCTTTCCTTTTCGCGTTCTGGCATCCTCTTCCGAGATTTTGAATCTGCCTTTTCCGCGACAGGAGATGATATCATTCACTCTGACCTCCATATCCGGTTTATCGGTGACAATATCATTCTTTTTAACCAGCCCGTGACTGATCAGCTCCTGCATTATCCCTCTTGCTGACCCAAATGCTGTGGAAGCTACATTATCCAATCGGCAGGAAGATGTCACAACACGTTTTTCTTGACCTGCTACAGGCAATATAGAAGTTCCCAGGCCGGCGACTGCGACCTGGATATTTTCCTTGCCGACATTGGTCCAGTTTTGAAGTATATAATCTTGAATGTGTGAACATACGGCAATGACCACTCCCTGTTCACTCTGCCTAATATCCCCGATAACTTCCCTCTCCAAACCAAGCCCAAGAAGTGATCCAAGAATATCCCTATGCCTGAGGGTGATGCCCTTTTTCCTGGGAAGAGCATGAATGAGTGTTACCTGAGCATCTTCATTGATAAGTACAGCTCCTCTTGAATCGAGTACATATCTTACCCTCTCAGCATCTGAAAAACCACCCCAGGTCAGGTGGTTTAAGTAAGATGCTTTCAGAATGTTAATGCACCAAATACTCAGGCCAAAACTAAGAAAAGGCGTAGTCACTTT